>CAYVVK010000567.1:0-4618 GCA_964454855.1 uncultured Phaeodactylibacter sp.
TGCTCTTGGTTCCCGGTTTTAAACCCTAACTTGTCCAACCTTAGACGGGTAGCCCTTTTCAAAAAACACCCCTTGATTTTCAGCGATTTGCGAATGGCAAACAGCGAATGGCGAACACTCCCAATCTTCGAATCGACCCGGTATTGCGGTTGCCCTCCCTATTCATACTTCAATACTTCAGCGGGATTCATCCGCGCTGCTTTGAACGATTGCAGGCTCACCGAAGCAAAGGCGATAAGCATAGCCAGTACGCCCGCCAAAATGTACATCCACCAAGACATATTTACCTGATAAGCGAAATTCTCCAACCAGCGCTGCATGCCCAGATAGGCCAATGGAATGGCCAGCAAAAAGGCTCCCAGGGTTAGCGCCAGGAACTCGGAGCAAAGCAGCCAAACCAGGCGGGATACACTGGCGCCCAACACTTTGCGGATGCCCACTTCCCTGGATCGCTGCAAGGCGCTGAAACTGGCCAGCCCGAAAATACCCAGGCAGGCAATAATAATGCCCAGAAGGCCGAAAACGGCAAAGGTAGCCAGAAAACGCGCTTCCGATTGATAAAAACGGCGCGCCGATTCGTCAAAGAAAGAATAGGAGAAAGCCGATTCTATACCCACCTCCTTCCAGGCCTTTTCCATCTTCCGGATGGCGACCGGAACATCCCCGCCTCGAAGTTTGACGCTGATCGTACCTATGCGGCCCGAACCGGGGAAAAATACCATGGGGCGGATCTCAGCGTGCAGCGATTCGAAATGGAAATCTTTAACCACTCCAACCAAAGTAGGTTTAAAATCCTGCGAAAACACCATCTGCGATCCCAATACATCTTCCCGGCCCAGTAGCTTCAGGGCCGCTTCATTGAGAATGGCCACATCTACGGAATCCCGCTCGTAATCCTGAAAAGGGCGCCCTTCCTTGACCTTAGCCCCGTAGATGTCAAAAAAATCGGGATCTGCTATAATGTAGGGTACGGAGTACTCCTGCTCCGATTGCCCAGCCAGGGTAAAGGTGGAATAATTGCCAAATACCTGAAAGGGATCCTTATTACTGGAAGCCACCCCTGCTACTTCCGGATACTTAAGCAATTCTTCTTTGAGTGCTTCGTATCTGTCCACCACCTGCCTGTTGTTGTTTGCCGCCAAAAGCAGGATCTGTTCGGTATCGATGCCGAGGTCCTTGTTCTGCAGGTATTTCCATTGGCTGTAGATCACCAGTATTCCGACGATCAGGGCAATAGACAGGGTGAACTGCAATACTACCAGGGCGCGGCGCAGCCAAAGTGCATTTTTTCCTCTGCTCGACAATTCTCCCTGCAGGACGCGAACGGGTTGAAAACCAGAAAGGAAAAAGGCAGGGTAGCTTCCCGCCAGCAGGCCGGCAAACAACAGCAAACCCAGGCTCCCCAACAGGAAAGACGGCTTGCCGAACCAGTTGAAGGCCAGCTCTTTTCCGGTCAGTTGTTGAAAGTAGGGTGTCATTAACTGTGCCAGCACAATGGCCAACAAGAAGGATACCAGGACCACGATCAGCGACTCTGTAAAAAATTGCGCCGTCAGCTGCCGGCGCCGAGCTCCTACTACCTTGCGCAGGCCCACCTCTTTAGCCCGGGTGGCAGCACGCGCCGTAGCCAGGTTCATGTAATTGATGCAGGCAATGAGCAGGATAAAGAAGCCGATCAGGGAGAAAATGTAAACGTAAGTACGGCTGGAATTTGCCCCCAGCTCATCCTTAAGGGCAACATCCAGGTGCAGGCTCGCCATGGGATAGGCCTGGAAATACGCCCACTCTTTAAAAAAATCGGGAGCGTGTTCTTCGATGATCTTCGACAGTACACTCTCCACTTCTGCAACTTCGTGGCCCTCAGCAAGGAGGAAATAAGTATATTGTGAGGTCCAGCCCCAACTTTGAATGCGGTTGGGCAATATATCATCTGCCATAGCCATGCTGAAAATGAGGCCGTATTGCAACTGGCTGTTTTCGGGCATATCTTTCATTATGCCCGTAACCATCAATTCATATTCTTCCCCGCCGTACCCATTGATCAAAGTGAGGGGCTTACCTATCGGGTCAACACTACCAAAGTACTGCCGGGCTTTAGTTTCGGAGATCACCAGGCTATTAGGTTCGCGGAGTACCGTCTGAGGATTTCCCTGCAACAACGGAAAGGAGAAAACTTCAAAAAAATTGGAATCCACTGCCGTCACTCCTCGGGCTTCCTCAAAGCGCTGGCCCTCGTATTCGAAAAGTACATTACCGAAGCTGGCGTCCACCCGCGTGACCGCCTCTACTGCCGGGGAAACCTCCTTCAGCAAGGGGCCCAGTTTGTAGGGCGTCATCTGAGTAGTAGTGTAGGAATCTCCGTTTTTGAAAGATTCGGCAAGCACGTATAAGCTTTTGCTGTTTTCATGAAAGCGGTCGTAGCTCAGCTCATCGTTTACGTACAGCATCAGGAAAAAGGTAGCCGTGATCCCTACCGACAAACCCAGAATGTTCAAAAAAGAATAGATCCTGTTTTTTCGGATGTTGCGCAGCGCATTTTTTAAATAACTTTTTAGCATGGCAGTCGGTATTGTGATGTTTGGGTATTTCGGTTTTACGGTTTTTTGGTGTTGAAGTATTTTAGTGCTGGCAAACCTGGAGTCCTCGGCTTCCAGACGTCTCGACTCCTATTCGTACCTCAGCGCGTCAGCCGGATTCCCCAACGCCGCCCGCGCCGCCTGCAGGCCCACCGTAAGAAAAGCGATTGCGATACCCGCCAGGCCCGCCAGCAGAAATACCCACCAGCTCAGCTCCACACTATAGGCAAAGTTGTTCAGCCAGCGCGACATACCCAGCCAGGCCAGCGGAATGGCCAGCAGTAAGGCTATTGATACCAGCAGCAGATATTCTTTAGAAAGCAGCAATACGATATTCGATATCGTAGCGCCAAGTATTTTGCGTACCCCGATCTCCTTAATACGGCTTTCCACACTAAAGGAAACCAAAGCAAACAACCCCAGGCAGGCAATGCCGATGGCAAAAAGGGTGAAGAGCGTCACTACCTTAAAAAAGCGGGCATCGCTGCGGTGCAATTGCGCAAAGCCATCGTCGATAAAGGAATATTCAAAGGGGCGGCCGGGCGCCAGTTTGGCATAGGTTTGCTCCACCGCTGCCAGCGCCTGCTCGTAATCATCGGTTTTCAGGCGAAGGTACTTGTGGCTGGCCTGTGGAGGATAGAGAATAAAGGCGAAAGGCCCGATCTTTTCCCGCATAGAGGCAAAGTGGAAATTCTTTGCCACCCCTACGATGCGGCGGTATACCGGATTGTCCAGGCTGTCGGTAGTCCAGGTGATCTCCTTGCCTGTATAGGGGGCTTCCAGGCCCAGCGACTGCACCGCCGCCTCATTGAGGATGACCGACTCCGTACTGTCGGCCATGAATGCCCGCGAGAAGGAGCGCCCTTCCAGCAGTTCGATGCCGGCCGTTTGCAGGAAGCCGACATCCGTGAAGGCGAAACCGCTGAGTATGCCTTCATCCAGCGGTTCTCCCTTACGGGAAATATCGGTCGTCCAGTTCAGTCCGCCGAGTACAGAGGAGGAGGCCCCGACTGCGGTGACTTCGGGAAAATTTTTAAACTCATTGTCCCAGGTTTCCGCATTCTGAAGGCTTCCCACCCGCGGCAACATCAGCAGGCCCTCTTCCCTGAATCCCAGGTCCTTACTGGCGATGTACCGCAGCTGCTGCGCCGCCACGATCACCCCGGCGATCAGGCCGATGGCGATGACAAACTGAAAGCCCACCAGCCCCCGCCGCAGCAGCCCCTGCTCCCGCCCGGAAGTTTTGAATGACTTCAGCACCCGCACCGGATTGAAGGAGGAAAGGTAAAATGCCGGGTACAGGCCCGCCAGCAGCCCGATGGCCACCGCCGCCAGGGCAATAGCCCCCATCAGTACAAAATTGGCGGAACCAATAAAGGTGATGTCCTTATCCACCAGCCGGTTGAAAGCGGGTAGTACAGATTCTACTACTATAACGGCCAGCACCGCACACAAGAGAACAGTGATCACCGACTCCACCAGGAACTGCCCGGCCAGAGCACTCCGCCTTGCTCCGCTTACCTTTCGCACCCCCACTTCTCGGGCCCGCGATGCCGACCTGGCAGTAGCCAGGTTGACGTAATTGGCGGCAGCGACAAACAACACCATAAAGGCCACGAAAAGGAAAATGTAGACGTAGCGGATATCGCCATTGGGCCGCATCTCCCATTTCAGCTGCGAGTGCAGGTGAATATCGGTAAGCGGCTGGGAATAGAATTCGTTCAGGCCTTCTTCCACATTCTTCCGGTATACCTGCTGCACCTTATCTTCCAGGGCAGCGATATTCGCTTGCTCCTCCACCAGAGCATAGGTATAGAAGTTATAAAAACCCCAGGAGCCGTCGATGTCTCCCAGCCGGCTGATCGGCGCCAATATGTCAAATTTAAAATGGCCACTCTCCGGCATATCCTCGATCACGGCCGTCACCTTATAGGGCTGATCCCGGATCGTCAGTTCCCGCCCCACCGCATCCATACGGCCGAAATATTTCTTCGCCGTGGAAGCAGTGAGCACCACTTTACCATCAGCCGCAAGCGCTCCAT
>CAYVVK010000568.1:0-4614 GCA_964454855.1 uncultured Phaeodactylibacter sp.
GAAAAACGAAAGGCAATACCAGAAACGGAACCTTGATGCGCAGGCGCGCCAGCCAGTAGCTGAAATCCTCCGTCTGCCAGAAACTCAGCAGCACGATGAAAAAGAAAAGCGTGATTGCCGCATAGGCGGGCCGCTGATAGGCCCCTCCTGCAGCTTGTGAGTTGAACAGGCTCCGCGGCAGGCTCCACATTCGCCGAATGGCTTCCCGGTCCATATCCACCCAAAACCGGCCCGCCCCTATTTCGAACCGAATAAGGCTGAGCACCGCCAGTGAGATCATCCCTACCGAAAGGAGAAAAGGCGAAAATACCAGAGCAGTGATCACTACCAGATAAAAGAAGAAGGCCAGATGTTGCTTTTCTAAGGGTAACAAAGCAAGGGTTTTACCTGACTAAGACTGAAATAAGCAGGCTTGGGGTTGGGTGTGCTATGGATGCCGAAGCGCAGCGTAGGCCCGTATGGGCTATAGATGCTATAGGTGCTATGGATGCTCCTTTGGGCCCGTCCAGCCGGGCCCAAAGGAGCATCCATAGCCTCTCTATCAATTCGCTTTTCCGTATCGTTCCCCATCCACATACTCCACGATGTAGGCTCCGGAATAGCCTTTATTCTTCACCTGTTGCAGTATCGAGCGGGCTCTCGACAGGTCGAAATAATCGGCCAGGAGTACGCGGGTCAGGCCACGCGCCAGGATCAGTTCGGTATCGAGGCGGCCCAGTGAGGCTATATCGCTAAAACGGCTGGGGTTGAAGTTGCTCACCGCCGCCAGCTGTACCTTGTAATAGGTGCCGCTGTGGCGTGGCGCAGAAGTCTGATATTCGTAATCATCCCCCGGCGCCCGGCTGCGGGCAGTGTAAGGCGTTCCGGCCTGGGGGCTGGCGGGCTGGCCGGTGGTGGGCTGGCCGGGCTCAGCGGGCTGGGCCGGTTCGTCCGGATAAACGGGGGATGGGGGAGATACCGGCCCGGCCCCTTCCGTTTCCAGGAAGATGGGCTGGCCGTAAGTAAAAGTATTGCTGTCATCGCTGGAAAAACGATAGGAGCCCGATTCATAACCCGGAGCGGAAACCTCGACGCGGAACCTGCGGCCGGGCAATATCTCCAGAGAATACTTGCCATCGTTGAAATCGCGGCTGACCAGCTCTGTCTCACGGCCATCCTCCAACACCTGGTAAAGGGTAACGGAAACATTATTGATGGGCTCTCCGCTCTGCCGGCCGTACACATTGCCCTTCACCATCACGCGGCGGCCCCCCACGGCAAATTCAAAGATGTCCTCGTGTGTGGTGGCGGTTTTCTGCCCGGCAAATACCCGGTTCGACACCAGGAAGCCGCCCGTGCGGGAGGGGTTAAGGATGTAGAAATAATCATCCGCGCTAGAGTTAAGCGGCATCCCCATATTCTCAGGCTGCGCCCAGCTCACTTCATCGCCGGTAGTACTGAAGACGTCGAAGCCTCCCATAGACACGTGGCCGTTGGAAGAGAAATACAGCGTCTGGTCTTCATGGTTGAAGAAAGGCGTAACCTCATCCCCCAGGGTATTGATCACGGGGCCGAGGTTGACGGGGAAGGAGAAGTCGTTGTCATCCCTTCCCAGGTCACGGGTGGCGTACCAGAGGTCCATGCCCCCCCGCCCGCCTTCGCGGTTGGAGGCGAAGTAGAGCACCTCCTGCCCCCTGCGGTGGATGACGAAGGGGTGGGTGGCCGTGACGCCATTCATGTTGATGTAGTCCGCCAGGCGTTCCGGCTGAGACCAGACGGCGCCCACACGCTTGGCCACGAAGATCTCGCAGCGCGTTTTGATGTCGTTCCAGGGTTCTTTGGTATTGGCGCAGATGGTAAAGTACATGCGGCTGCCGTCCGGCGCCAGCGTGCTGTTGGAAAAATGGCCGCTCTGGATGACGGGGAAGTTGCGGGGCGGTTCGCCCTTGGCCCAGTTGTTGTTCTGCCGTTGGGACACGTAGATGCGGGCCCTGTCGCCAACCGATGAAGAATAGTACAACTCGTTATCTGACACGGGATAGGGAGCAAAGTCCTGCTCCTGGGAATTAATACCTTCTCCCGGAAGCAGCATCTCCACATCGCGGTTGGCCTGGGCCGGAGCGTTCATGCCCAGCTTACAACCGGCAATTTCGTTATCGATGATATCCTGCAGGATCTCCTTGCCTTCACCGGTGAAATTTTCCAGGAAGGACTCAAATTCCGTCATGGCCTGGTCATACTGGCCATCCTGCTTCAGGCAGCGGGCGTACTTCAGGCCCACGAGCGGGTATTTGTCGTTCAGCATTTTGATGGGCCGGTAGGCTTCGGCAGCTTTGCGGTAATCGCGGATGGTATAGTAGATCTCGGCGGCCTGGTAGATGAGGTCTTCTTTTTTGCGCTTTTTGCGCCAGGCCTGTTCGTATTTATCAGCTGCTTCGGAGAGGTTGCCATCATTGTAGGCTTCCTCGGCCTGGCTGCGCAGTTTCCGCCAGCTTTGGGCGGAGGACAGGCTGACGAAGCCGATGGAAAGGGCGAGTAAAAGTAGGAGCTTCCTTGTCATGTTAGCAGTTTATAGTTGATTTATAATGGCTCAAGTATGTTTTCGATCACCGGAGCAAAGTGCCGATGCTCCAGCTGCTGTACTTTCCGGGCGATGTCTTTGGGCTCGTCTTCGGGCAGTACCGGGCAGGAAGCCTGGAAAATAACTCTTCCCTCATCGTATTGCTCATCCACATAGTGAATGGTGATCCCCGTCTTTTCATCGCCTGCTTCTTTCACGGCCTGGTGCACCCGCATGCCATACATGCCTTTGCCCCCGTGGCGGGGCAGGAGTGCCGGGTGAATGTTGACCATCCGTTTTTCGTAGGCGCTTACCAGGTAAGGGGGAACGCGCCACAGAAACCCGGCGAGGACGATAAGGTGCACTTCCCGGCCTTTCAATTCCTTCAGCACCTCCTGGCTTTCATAAAAGTAAGGCCGGGTGATCCGCAATTTATCGATGCCGTATTCCTCTGCCAGGCCCAGTACCGGCGCCTGTGCTTTATTCGAAACGACCAACACCACCCTAATATTCGGTTTATTCTCGAAATATTCAATGATTTTTCTCGCGTTGGTCCCTGTTCCGGAGGCAAAAATGGCAATATTCTTCATTATTGTGGTTCAGGTTTGGCCCCGGCCTAATCAAATATCAGCTCTCCAAAGCGGTATTTTCTTCCCCGTTCTCCGTAAACGGCCATTTTCCGGCTGCCGGTCTGTTTGCAGATCTTGGGGCGGGCGATGATGTCCGCATCGCGGTTGTTAAATAGCGGATACATGAACAGCTGGCCGTCCTTGCGCAGCTCCGCCAGGGCCACGATGGAATTGCGGCCGTTGTAGTTATGGAGCAGGTTGCTGCCGTCATCCCTGAAGTTACGGCTGTTGTCGTTAAAGATAAAATAAAGGCGGTCGCGCACGATAGCCATGGCGTAGGAAGAATAATACCCCCCGTCGTTCATCGTCTCCTGCCGCTTGGGAATGCGCGTGGCCCATTCGATGCCGCCGTCGGGGCGGATATTGACGACGATGATGTCGTTGTAGTTATAGAACCGGTCGATGCGCAATGTTCCATCCCAGTATCGGTAAGTACGTTCAAAAATGTAGGTTTGTTCGGCCACCAGTACCGCACCGCCATCGGAGCGCAGCACCAGCTCGTCCAGAGAGAAGCGATAAAGCTCCGGTTCGCGGCGGATATTGCCGGAAGATTCGGCACGGCTGGCCCGCCGCAGTTCTCCCTGCGACATGAATTCCGTGCGAAATTCAAAGCCAAATTCCTTCAGGCTGACGTTGTAGATCTCTTTGGTGAGGGGGTCGAGGCGAAAAAAACAGGTGCCTTTGATGCTGACCGTGCCTTTCTCGGAGAAAAAGCCGGCGCACACCAGGCTGCCGTCATCCGCAATGCGAAAGGTGAGGTCGGTGATGAACTTGTTTTCCAGGGCGATGCGGTATTCCTGGGTTTCCTCCCCCTCTTCGGTATAGGCCATGATG
The DNA here is from genome assembly GCA_964454855.1 of uncultured Phaeodactylibacter sp. Lineage (GTDB taxonomy): Bacteria > Bacteroidota > Bacteroidia > Chitinophagales > Saprospiraceae > CAYVVK01. The sequence continues at coordinate 4,003 of CAYVVK010000568.1, forward strand.
ACGTACTGATAGTTGGGCAGGCCGCGGCGCTGTTCGCGCCCTCCGCTCAGGTACTGAATGCCCACCAGATATACATTGCCGGCCTCATCGATGCGGTAATCTTCCACTTCAAACTGCTGGTCGGAATAAGGCAGGGCGATGTCCTTGTCCCAGAGCAGCTGCATCTGATCATCGAATACCCGCAGGGCAAAGCGTTCCGGTTCTTTTTTATTGTAAGGAAGCTGGTTGTAGAGCAGCACTTTAGAGCTGTCGCTGGATATCAACAGGTTAAAAGCGCCCTCCTGCACTTTATTCCGCGTGTCGATCTCTGCGATCATCACCATATCGCGGGAAGGCTGCAGGCGTCGGTTCAGCTTCTGGTAGAAGAGGTAGTTCTTTTTCTGCGCCTGGTTGTTGAAGCTGGTGAACAGGTAGTGCGCTCCACCGACCATAACGACATCCTCGAAGTCGCGCCGTTTGCCTTTGTACTTGAGCTCCATCTTTTCCGAACGGCGCAATTTCATGGTAGGGCCGTATTGCTCGACGTATGCCTGTTCATTGGCCAGGGCGCCTTCACTTTTCCGGCGCAGGGTGTGAAAGCCCTCCCTGCCGATGGAGATGATCTTGGTGATT
>CAYVVK010000569.1:0-4613 GCA_964454855.1 uncultured Phaeodactylibacter sp.
CTTGGGGACTGGGAGACTTGGGGACTGGGGGACTGGGGGACTGCCCACTGCTAACTGGATACTGAGTGACTGCCCGCTGCCTACTGCCAACTGGAGACTGGGCAAAGCCTTTCAATAAACCATAACCACAATGATCACAGAACCATTCATCATAGAAACCACCCGCCTGCTGCTCCGCCCGTTCCGGGAAGAGGATGCGCCGGCCTTTTTCGAGCTGAATGAAGACCCTGAGGTGATCCGCTATACCGGCAACCGGCCGTTCCATGATGTTGAGGAGGCCCGCCGTTTTCTGAGAGAGTACGATGAGTACGAAAAGTACGGCTACGGCCGCTGGGCAGTGCTTCTGAAACCGGGCCGGGAGTTCATCGGCTGGTGCGGCCTGAAGTACATTTCTGAGCTGCAGGAGACCGACCTCGGCTTTCGCTTCTTTCAGCGGCACTGGGGAAAAGGCTATGCTACGGAAGCTGGCCGCGCCTGCGTGGATTACGGTTTTTCCGTATTGGGCCTGGCCATGATCGTGGGCCGGGCCATGAAGGAGAATCAGGCCTCGATCCGTGTGCTTGAAAAATGCGGGATGGCCTTCTGGAAGGAATTTGATTTCATGGAGCATCCCGGGCTGTACTTCCGGATCTTCGCCCCTGGGACATCCGGAGCCAGATTGCCCTAATGTCGTTTCTAAAATGTATTTTTACAATATCAACACATTTTAGAGTGCCAGCTTGTAAATGTAAATAGGTGTTGTGGATTTATGGCTTTCCTGCCTGCTCATCGCGGTAGGCCATCGTGGCGAACTGAGGGCTCGTATTGAGCCGGCCGTAAAACCCAAACACCGAAATACCATAAAACCTAAGTTTCAAAAACCGGGCGTATATAGCAATGAAAAAGTATGAAACGATAAAGATCATCGCCTTCGATGCCGATGACACCCTTTGGGTTAATGAACCTATTTTCACTCAAACTCAGGAAAAACTAAAAGGCCTGCTCCGCAATTATACCTCTCCCGGCCAGCTCGACGGCCAGTTGTATGAGACCGAACGCAATAACCTGCATCTCTTCGGCTATGGCGTAAAAGGCTTTACCTTATCCATGATCGAAACCGCCATTCAATTGTCCGGCGGAAAGCTAGGGGGGCAGGAGATACAAAAGGTCATTGACATGGGCAAGGAGATGCTGCAGCATCCCGTAGAACTACTGGATGGAGTGCAGGAGGCCATCGAGGAACTCTCCAATTACTACCCACTGATGGTCATCACCAAGGGCGACCTGTTTGACCAGGAGAACAAGCTCGCCCGTTCGGGCCTGGCGAAATACTTTAAGTACGTAGAGATCGTCTCCGAAAAAGATGAGGCCACCTACCGGGAGGTCTTCCAGCGGCACGGCATTAAGCTGGAGGAAGTGCTTATGGTGGGCAATTCCCTGAAGTCGGATATCCTGCCTATCTGCAAACTGGGAGGAAAGGCTGTGCACATTCCATTCCATACCACCTGGCAACACGAGCAGGTGGAAACCCATGAGGTGAATGGGTTCGAATACGAGGAGATCGACAGCCTGAGGCAGCTCATCCGGCTGCTGAACCCCAAACAAAGCCCCGCTTTTAAAGACCGCGAGGTGCTGATCGAAGAAAAAGGCTTTCGCCTGCGGCGCTTTCACCTTTCCGATATTCCCAAACTGGCCTATCATGCCAATAACGCCAGCATCGCCGCCCGCCTGCAGGACCGCTTTCCTCATCCCTACACCGAAGCAGACGCCCGCAAATTTATCGAGTATGCCCTTTCTGCGGAGATGGAGACTGTTTTCGCCATAGAGGTTGACGGGGAGGCCGCCGGAGCGGTAGGCATCATTTTCCAGTCGGATGTGTACAGCGAGACCGGAGAGCTGGGCTACTGGCTGGGCGAGGAACACTGGGGCCGGGGCATCGTTTCCCGGGCGGTGAAGGCCATCGTCCGCCATGCTTTTGAGGACCTGGGCCTGCGCCGGGTCTATGCCCGCATCTTTTCCAATAACCTGGCTTCCAAAAGGGTGCTGGAGAAAGCCGGCTTTACTTTCGAAGGCATGGCGCGGCAGGCCATCGTGAAGAACGATAAAGTGCTGGATGTATTCCATTTCGCCATCATCAATCCGAAGTACTGCTGATACACTATATCGGAGCTTTGCCTGGCAGAGCCATCGATTATATCTTTGATTATCAATGACCTGCCATCTGAAATCTGGCATCTTGCGTCCAAAGTCCAATACAATTGAAAACCACAAATCCACTTGCACATGAGACTCCCTCTACTATCTGCTTTAGCTTTATTTTTCCTATGCTGTTTTTCCCTCTCGGCACAACCTCTCGGCCTGGAGGCCTTCGAGGAGATCAACATCCGCAACATCGGCCCGGCAGGCACGAGTGGCCGCATTACCACCATCGAGGCCGTTCACAGCCAGCCTGAAGTCATCTACGTCGGCACGGCCGCCGGTGGCGTCTGGAAGTCCGGGAACGGCGGCACCACCTGGGCCCCGATCTTCGACGATCAGCCCCTGGCCTCCATCGGCGCCCTGGCCATCAACCAGTCTAATCCGGATGAGATCTGGGTAGGCACAGGCGAAGGCAACCCCCGCAACTCCCACAACAGCGGCGAAGGCATCTACCGCAGCCTCGACGGCGGCAAAAACTGGGAACGGATGGGCCTGGAAAATACCCGCACCATCCATCGCATCATCATCCATCGCGATGATCCGGACGTCATCTACGTAGCTGCTCTGGGCTCGGCCTGGGGGCCCAACCCGGAACGGGGCGTATTCCGCACCAATGATGGCGGCAAGAACTGGGAGAAAATACTCTATGTAAATGATTCCACCGGCTGCGCCGACCTGGTAGTGGACCCCTCCAACCCCAACAAGCTGGTGGCGGCCATGTGGGAGTACGGCCGCAAACCCTGGGCCTTCAACTCCGGAGGTAAAGGCTCGGGCCTCTACGTCACTTTCAACGGTGGCAAGAGCTGGGAAAAGCGTACGGCCGAAGATGGCCTGCCCAAAGGCGATCTTGGCCGCATCGGCCTGGCTATTGCCCCTTCCAACCCCAAAGTGATCTACGCCCTGGTGGAAGCCAAGGTGAATGCACTGTACAAATCAGAGGACGGCGGCTTCAAATGGAAGAAAGTCTCGGACAAGAACATCGGCAACCGCCCCTTCTACTATGCCGATATCTTCGTCAGCCCCGAGAATGAGAACGTGATCTACAACCTCTGGTCCCGCATCTCCAAAAGTGAAGATGGCGGAAAAACCTTCAACACCATTGGCAGGGGAACCCATGCCGACCATCACGCCATCTACATCCATCCCGATAACCCGAAATACGTCATAGAGGGCAACGACGGCGGCCTGTACATCTCCCGCGATGCCGGGGAGAGCTGGCAGTTCGTACAGACCCTGCCCCTAAGCCAGTTTTACCACATTAACGTGGATATGGAAGTGCCTTATAACATCGGCGGCGGCCTGCAGGACAATGGCTCCTGGGTGGGGCCCTCCGCCGTTTGGAGCTGGGGAGGCATCAAAAACTACCACTGGCAGCGTGTCGGCGGAGGCGACGGCTTCGACGTAGCCTTCCGGCCGGACGACAGCCGATATGTATACTCCATGTACCAGGGCGGTAATGTGTCTTATGTGAACCGCGAGACCGGCGAATCCAAGTTCATCAAGCCGGTGCATCCGGACGGTATCGAGTTGCGCTTCAACTGGAATGCCGCCATCGCCACTGATCCCTTCCACAATTGCGGGGTGTACTTCGGCAGCCAGTTCCTGCACAAAAGCCTGGACTGCGGCAACTCCTGGGAAATCATCTCTCCCGACCTCACCACTAACGATACCAGCAAGCAGAAACAATACCTCAGCGGCGGCCTGACCATCGACGATACCCGCGCCGAGAACTTTACCACTATCGTCGCCATTGCGCCCAGCCCCGTGGATGAAAAAACCATCTGGGTGGGAACGGATGATGGCAAACTCCAACTTACCCGCGACGGCGGCGACAACTGGACGAACCTGGCGGGCCGCCTGCCCGATGCCCGCCCCGGAAGCTGGATACCCTTTATCGAGGTATCCGAGAAAAATGCCGGCGAAGCTTTCGTGGTGGTCAATGATTACCGGCGCAACGACTGGCGCCCCATGGTGTATCATACCACCAATTACGGGGAAACCTTCACCCGCATCGCGGATGAGAATAAGGTGGACGGCCACGCGCTGTCCATCGCCCAGGATCCCGAAGTGCCGGAATTGCTGTTCCTGGGTACGGACTACGGTTTGTACCTCAGTATCGATGGCGGCGACAACTGGACGAAGTGGGAAAAGGACTTTCCTTCCGCTCCGGTGCGTGACCTCGTCATCCACCCGCGGGAGCACGACCTGGTCATCGGTACCTTCGGCCGCTCCGTCTGGGTGCTCGATGACATTCGGCCGCTGCGGGAGGTAGCGCGTACCCAGGGGAAAGTGCTGGAGCAGGCCTTCGCCACCTTCGACGCTCCGGATGCCTACCTGGTCAACTCCCGCCCCTCCCGCGGCGCCCCGGCCACCGGCGACAGCGACTACAGCGGCGACAACCGCTGGCCCTACGCCCTGATCACCGCCTGGGTGAA
>CAYVVK010000570.1:0-4211 GCA_964454855.1 uncultured Phaeodactylibacter sp.
TATCAATCTATTATAACACCAACTACCTGTCAATTAATTCACTCCCAAAGCACTATGTATTTGGAAAATAGACGCGGCTTACTAAAAACAGCCTTGCCTTTCTCCTATATCCTATTGTCTGCAAAATCTCTCCACCAATGAAAGATATGCTGAAGCCATTTCGCCAATATCCTCTTTGACCTCTCGTTTTATTGTACCTGTCCTCAAGCGGCTTCCGTCAATTGGAGTATATCTCCATTTTTTCAGGTGCACATCTTCAAACTTCTTCAGGTGATCTTCACGAACCGGAAATTTGCTCTCAATAACCACCCCTTCTTCGTCCTTATCAATTTTGTATCCGTTTTCTGGAATTTCAAATTCAATAATTTCACCGTCTTCAAATAGAAACGAGAGCTTGTCGCCTTCCCTTATTTTCAAGACTTTTTGATAGGTTTCAACCGCTAGCCGGTGCTCTCCATTTTCGAACCGAAACCCTATATCCAACGGACAAAAATCTTCATCCGCCCAAGTGGTCAACTTGTCCTTTACATAACTTGCCACCTGTTTGAGCACATCGGCGTAGCCCTCTCAACACACAATGAGACGCCATTCCCCGTTTCTCCTCCATTAATTTCAACAAGCCATTGCAGAGCTTCCTGTAAAGCGCATGAATTCACAGCGCCAGCGGCACGGTATAATTCTTTTCACTTCGCTTAAACCGCATTCAACTTTTCAAGAAAAAACTTTATTTCCTGCATCATCTTTGTAATGGCCTGTTCCCTGTAATTCCGATCGATTAGATTAAACGTTCCCGGATGGCTGAAATCCGTTGGGTAGATCATTTCCTCTTCATCTTCAAAAAAGAATTTCCAGAACAGCCAGGATGGATTTTGTTGATAAAGGCTATCCTCTTCTAAAAGAGATTGGATTTGGCTTCGTACCCTGCTATTTGTTATTTCTTTATTGGTGCATCCAAAATGCAGAGGGTCACCCTCTTCAAAACCAACGTGCATATCGAAACCTTCTTCAATCCTGAAAGCTACATAATGTTCTTGCCCTCTTCTATTCCTGTCATGATGAGTAAGCTGAGTGATCAAATATTCAGAAGGCGTTTCCAGGATCTCAAAATTATTAGCTTTCAACTGTTCTGCCAATTCATACCAAAAATCGGCAATTGTATGCCATTTGATATGCTTGAAATTGTCAAGCAGCTGTTTAGCCGCCTGAAGGTTTTCATTGCTCCTGGAAATGACTTCGATCAGCTCTTTCCTGTGTTCGATATCGATTTGATTACTTGTCATGCTTTGGATTAATTTATGGTATTGAAAAACAGATTCCCGTAAAAAGGGAGAATCCAGGCACTCTTTTATACACTGCCCGATCCATTCCGCTATTTCGACTCCGTAAGAAATAGCCTTCCCGTTCATGTTCTCCAGATCACCGTAACGGCCCAGGCTTTCCTCGGAAGGCAACCTCCCGTCAATACTCAAATAGCGCACATGAATGTTATCTTTAGGTATGCCCTCATCCAACAGCAGATCAAAATACCTTTCCAATTGGCCAGACTCTTCGTTATTGCTGTCGCAGGCAAAGATCTTATTCTCTATCAGCAGTGCTTTTCGTTCGGCTCTGTTAACGACAAGAATATCAATATTCTGGTACTCGCTCTTGTGGATCTCATCCGGAAATACTTCTACCTTATCAAGGCTTCCCAGGCCGACAAATTGGTTTTCCAGGAATAACTTCAGGAAAACACTCCCTTTTTTATGCGAGCCGGCCGGGTTCAACAGGGCAGATAAAAACCGGGAATGTAGTTTTACTTCGTCATGCCACTTATAGAGCACGCTGAAAATGTTGAACTTTTCTTCCTTCTCATATTTGTAGTCGTACTTTCTTTTGGTAAGGAATAGTTCTTTGAGTAAAAAATCCAGGCTCGTATTCATATTGGTATTTTTATGGCATCAAAAACTTCATGTTACTTTCACCTTATCCAGGTCAGTAAAGAACTGGTGCTGTATTCCATTGGTCCGTATAGCGAAGCGGGCGCTGGTGACGTGGAAGTAGCAGTGCAGTTGCGACTTATGGGCGTCCAGCGGCTGCCCCAGGTGTTTGCACTCGATGAGTATGGCGGGCTCGCCGTCGCGCAGGATGCAGTAGTCCACCTTCTCACCCTTTTTGGTGCCGATGTCGGCGGTAAATTCCGGCGTGACTTCCAGGGGGTTAAAGACGTCGCAGCCCAGGGCCTGAATGCAGGGCAGGACGAAAGCGTTCTTGGTGAATTCTTCGGTGGCCACCTGACCACGCAGTTTGGAGATGCGCTCGCTGAGTTGTTTGAGGTTGTCGATGAGGTCCATGGCGTGTTGGTTTTAAGTCAGCAGACAACTCGAAGTTGTCAGCTGACAGCACACCATTGTTTTACGAAAATCCGGAAAAGAGGTTGCATTTGCCTCCACTTTTGCCCAGCCGGTTTGCCGCTCACCCCACAACCACCCCCCACGCTCCCCAGCGCCTCCATTCTTTCAAAGTACCCCCAGCCTACAAACTCTCCGCGCTCTTTCAGGGCGGACAGCCCCTGCTCCCCGCTTTCCTGTGGAAAAGTCAGGAACTTCACATCAGGATGGTTATCAAAAATACGGTTGAAGATCTCCTGTCGAATGGCCGACTGGCCTTCCAATGGCTGGGCGAAAACCCGGACAACCACCTGTACCGCGCCTACGTGGTGCTGGGGCGCGTCTACCAGGGAAAATACGACAAGGCCCGGGAGCTGTGGTTCTTCTTCAAGAACAAAACCCTGAACGACGGCCAGAATTACACGGATAAGGTGGTGGCGGAAATCGACCGGCTGGAGAAGCTGGGCGCTACGAATGCGGGAATAAGAAGGTTTCGGGATCAGATAAGTAGGTAAATTTATCACTTACGATGAGGCAGAGTAGGAAATACTGGCAAAAAACCTTTATACTGAACTGAGCAACTCGGAAGCATTGGAGGCAGCATTTTCAGGAGAATGGATTCCTCATCCTGGAATCAAATACAGCGATTATAGTAACAGACTGCTGCCCAACTTCATACACAAGAGATACATTTCGAGTGACTACACATCGCCGATATTTGGGAAATTTCCTGGAAGACGGGCATAGGAACTTAAACCGGCTAAGATTTTCGATGAGGGTATCCATTTTTGAATCCAGCTCCATAGCTTCATCTAAAGAACGCCTGGATATTTCATCCAAAAGGGCGAGATAATCTTCTTCCGCCGTCTTAGTGAATGCAACCATCATTTCATCTGCTTTCGACTACTGCCCGGAGAGCATATCCTTTGCTTTTTCCTTAACCTTGGAATAGGGCGTCACCTCTTTTTTTTCAGCCTCTACGGCGCCGAGCTGGATCTTTTTCTTCTCCTCCTCAGAGAGTAGGTCCCACCAATCTTTCTCCCCAAGCAGAGAAGCGAAAAGGGCAGCAACCTGTTTCAGGATGTCAGGATCGTCCGTTTCCACCACCATTTTATGTAGGCTATTCTTCAATTCTGCCGTGCTCATTGGGTTCCTGTTTTAATAAAGATAACGAAATTAGGGGCTCTATCGTTCTTCAGCTCCCAACACCAAACCCTCCTCCTTCCGAAACGCCTTATACCGCCCCTTGCCAAACTTCGTCCCGCTAAATTCCACTTTCCCGCGCAGCTCCTGGCGCTGTTCCTCAGGCAGCTCATTGAAGTCGCTGCACTGCTGAGAGCAGCAGTTGTTGTACGCTCCGGCGCATTCCTCACACTGAATGAAGAGGATGTGGCAGGCGTCGTTGGCGCAGTTGACATGCGTATCGCAGGGCTTGCCGCACTGATGGCAGCGGGCGATGACCTCCTCTCCTATGCGCTCGCCCATGCGCTCGTCGAAAACGAAGTTCTTGCCTTTGAAGCGGATGGGCAGGCCCTTTTCGCGGCACTGCCGGGCGTACTCGATGATGCCGCCGTCGATCATGTACACCTTTTCAAAGCCTTTGTGCAGGTAGTAGGCACTGGCCTTCTCGCAGCGGATGCCGCCCGTGCAGTACATGATGATGGGGTGGTCTTTTTTGTCCTGCAGGATGTCTTCCACCACCGGCAAAGCCTCGCGGAAAGTCTCCACATCCGGGCAGAGGGCGCCTTCAAAATGGCCGACCTCGCTTTCGTAGTGGTTGCGCATGTCGACCACCACCGTATCGGGATCGTCCAGCAGTTGGTTGACCTCCTCGGCGCTGAG
>CAYVVK010000570.1:4221-4611 GCA_964454855.1 uncultured Phaeodactylibacter sp.
CCTAATCAGTTGGGCGGTTTATTTTATAAAGCACTTGATAGTAGAAGAACAACAGCGATGTTCAGGCGGGCGCCGTCCAGCCAGGGGATGCGGTACATATCCTCCCGGAAGGCCTCGAACTGCTTGTCCGGCACGGAGATCTGCCCGTTGATGCCTTCGCTGGCCACGTAGATGCGGCCAAAAACGCCCAGCTTGCTCCAGCGGCGATACAGCTCGTCGCGGAAGGCCTTAGGGTCTTCGATCTGGTGATAACGGTAAAAAGAAAGGGTCGTGCGCACCTCCTCGCTTTCCAGCATACGGCGCTTCAGCTCGTCGCTATTGACGAGGTTGTGTAATCTCGGCATGTTTAAAAAGTTTGGTACGTTAACGAATGCCACGGATAGATCCGGG
>CAYVVK010000571.1:0-4599 GCA_964454855.1 uncultured Phaeodactylibacter sp.
GAACTCGGCTTCCTCAGCCTCCAGTATGGGCCCGGCGGGCGGCCCGCCGGTATTGTTGACCAGGATGTGAATGGGCTTGGTGCTGGCCAGGCCGTGCACTTTTTTCTTCAAGTCGGCAGTTTCGCTGAAATCAGCCACCAGAAAATCGTGATCCTGCCCCTGGCTGTGGTCCAGTTCCTGGACGATATCCGCCATGATGCCCGGAGATCTCGATACCAGGGTGACATTAGCGCCCAGCCTGGCGATCTCTATGGCGGCTGCTTTGCCGATGCCCTTGCTGCTGCCGCATACCAGGGCGTTCTTTCCGTTCAGTCGTAAGTTCATATAGTTTTCTTTCTTCGCGAAAAGTTCGTTATTTTATGAAGCCTGGCAAGCCAGAGCTTGTTTGGAGGGCGTTTTTAGCCCCAAGGGTAACCTCTCCAAACAACTTCTCAGGCCAATGTGCTAAATTTAACACATTAGACGAACAAAGAAGAAAAGGGAGCATTTATACCCTTGAAAACTGAAGCCGGAAAACTTTTTTTAGGATAACAAAACCTGCAAACCTATGCCGCTAACCAAACCGTTCAACCTGCAGAAATGGGTCGATGAACACCGCCACCTGCTCAAGCCGCCCGTTGGCAACCAGCAGGTATACAAGGGCAATGACGACTACATCGTAATGGTGGTGGGAGGCCCCAACGGCCGCAAGGACTATCACTGGGAGGAAGGCGAAGAGCTGTTCTACCAGATCGAAGGAGACATCACTCTCAAGATCATCAATGAGGATGGACAGCCCGAAGACATAGCCATCAAAGAAGGAGAAATGTTCCTTTTGCCACCGCACATCCCCCATTCCCCGCAGCGGCCCGCCAATACCATAGGGCTGGTCATCGAGCGCTACCGTCACAAAGGGGAAAAGGATAAGCTGATGTGGTTCTGCGAGAACTGCAACAACAAGCTGCACGAAGAAGCGTTCGAACTGGAAGATATCGTCACCCAGCTCAAGGCCGCCATCGAAAAGTTTATGTCTTCGATAGAACTGCGCACCTGCGACAATTGCGGCACTATTATGGAGAAGGTTTGAGAGAAGTGTATCCGTGTATCGGTGTATGAGTGCATGCCCTGACGGCCGTATACACAAATGCACGAACCCACGAACCCACGAACGCACCTGAAAATGAAGAAGATCTATTTCGCCTCTGACTTCCACCTCGGCATCGACGCCCGCCTGAGCAGCGCAGAGCGGGAAAAGCAGATAGTGCGCTGGCTGGAATACATTCGAAAGGATGCCGCCGCCATCTATCTGGTAGGAGATGTTTTCGATTTCTGGTTCGAGTACCGGACGGTCGTTCCCAAGGGCTACGTCCGCCTGCTGGGAAAGCTGGCGGAACTGCGGGACGAGGGCATTCCCATCTATTTCTTCACCGGCAACCACGACATGTGGATGTTCCGCTACTTCGAGGAAGAACTGGGCATTCCCACTTACCGGAAATCCATACGCCGGAAGCTGATGGGCAAGGAATTCCTGATCGGGCATGGAGACGGGCTGGGGCCGGGCGACCACGGGTATAAATTCATCAAGAAGGCCTTCGCCAATCCCGTTTGCCAGTGGCTGTTCGAGCGCCTCCACCCCAACTTCGGCATCTGGCTGGCCCGCTATTGGTCGGGCAGAAGCCGGAATGTCACCAAGATGGATACGGGCCGTTTCCTGGGAGAGGAAAACGAATGGCTGATCGCTTACGCCAGGCGCAAACTGGAAAAAGAGCACATCGATTACTTCGTCTTCGGCCACCGCCACCTGCCGATCGACTACACGCTAAAGGGCGGAGAAAGCCGTTATATAAACCTGGGAGAATGGATGAACTACAATTCTTACGCCGTTTTCGACGGCCAAAAGCTGGAAATCGAATTCTTTGAAAATGAAAATGGCAAAATATACGGCAGAAAAGAACTGGAGCGGCAAAAAGCTTAGCGCTTTGCTGGCCCTGCTTTTCCCCCTGCTGCTATGCGGGCAGGCGGAAAAGCCGGATTCTTTCCGGCTCCTCCATACCTTTCCCCTCAAGGCCAAATATTTCACCACCGACAAGCTGCAGCAAACCTACCTGGTCACCCCCACCAACGAGGTGGTCAAATACAGCCCCGGCGGCCAGGAGGTGTTCCGTTACAACAACAATACCCGTGGAGAGCTCGCCTATATCGATGCTACGGACCCCTTCAACCTCCTGCTGTTCTATCCCGAGTTACAGGCCGTCGCCATCCTCGACCGCACCATGAATGAAACGGCGCTGCTCCTGTTGTTCTCCGCAGATATCAGTAATGCTACGGCCATCGGCCTCGCCAACGACAACAACATCTGGGTATACGACCAGGCCTTTTTCCAATTGCTTAAGATCGCGGCCAATGGTTCCGTCCTGGCCAGCAGCGGCAACCTCAGCGCACAGCGCCTGCCGCCGCCTATGGTACAGCATATAGTGGCCCGGCAGAACTTCGTCTACCTCCACGATCCGGAAAAGGGCGTTTTCGTATTCGATAATTTTGGGCAGTATCACCAGCTTATACCCTCAGAGGGGTACGCTTTCTTTCAGATACTGGACGGGCAGCTGATCCTTTATAAAACCGGAAAGGGGCTGGCCTATGATCCTCGCGCCATGAAGGAAAAAGAACTGAGCCTGCCCAAAGCCGGAGAGCAGGCCATACAGGCGCGCTGGCAGGGGGGGCGCTTGTACTTGTTGTCGGAGGAGGGGGAGCTCACGGTATGGCAAAAATAAGGCGGCGGTGGCGGGGAGGCGGAAAAGGCAAAAAAAATTGGCTACCCCAAAGCACTGGCCTGGAAAGCCGGGGGCAGCCAATTTAAAACAGGAAATATTATGGCTAAATTATTGCCGGTTGAAGAAGAAATCCTTCAGCGCGGTAGTAAAGCTCTTGTCTTCACAGGATAGCACGTGCTTGAGCACGAGCTCGTCCATTTCCAGATACTTGACTTCTGCCAGGGCTGTGAGCCCGTTTTCAAAATTGAGTATAAGGTGTTTGCCGTCCTTCGACAATTTCCACTGGCCCTGTTCCTGCAGCGCCTGAGAGGAGCTGCCGAGCGAGCGGCTGAACTGCCCGTTGTTCTGGAAGCTGTATTTGAGGTAAGCTCCGTCAATAGAGGGCAGGTCGAAGGGATAGGTGGTGTTTTCCCACTTCCCGGTGAGCAGCTTCTTCATTCGGCTGAGGGTTTCTTCATTATCATTGGGCTCATGAAACAGCTCCAGGAATAAAGGCCCGCCCTTCTCGGTGAGTTCAATACTTTGGCAGTTGGTCTTAACGGTAAACTGAAGCGTGGAGCCGGAATTCCTGTCGGCCAGCTCCAATGCCGCCTGTGCTGCCGTGAAAGGCAGAACGGCCCAGCGGTAGGCCTGATGGTGGTGAAGGCCCTTCCTGCCGAAGGTAAACCATTCGGCCTGGCCGGAAGCGTAGAACTGGAGTACGACTTTTTCTCCGTTCCGGAGCTCGCCCCGCCACTGCCCGTCGGGCAGTGCACGGATAAGCTGGGTGGAAGCCGTTAAATTTTCGTTAAGGCCGAAGGTACAGGAAGAATTTGGGATGTCTGAGGCCCATACAGTGAGAGTGGCGCATGCCAGAAGCATACTGAAGAATAAGGTTTTCATAATTTTTTATTGTCGGGTGAATAAAACTGCATACTTCACAGCTGATTTTTTTCGTATCAACTGCTTGATAACCAGTTTTTTCGGTTTTTTGTTGCAACTTTACGCTGCTTTACTTTGGTGATTTCTTTTAATAATGACAAAGATAGAGGGAAAAGGATGCACCTGTCAATCTTATTTGACGATTCTCCCTTATTTTTCGATGAAAATCCGCTTTGCTGAATGCTGATCAAGTCCAGAGGGGTAGTTCTGCGCGCTATGAAGTACTCGGAGACGAGTATCATCACCGATATCTATACAGAAGAAAAGGGCATGAGGTCTTACATCGTCAGCGGGGTGCGTTCCCCAAAGGCAAAGATCAAAGCCAGCCTGCTGCAGGTCATGTCATTGGTAAGCCTGGTGGCCTATGACCGCCATGAAAAGGGGCTTAACCGAGTCCGGGAAATGGGCCCGGCGCATGTTTACCATTCCCTGCCTTTTGATGTACGCAAGAGCGCCGTGGGCCTGTTCATGGCCGAAATAGCCCGCAAGTCCATTCGCGAACCGGAAGAGCATAGGGCCTTATTCGATTTTCTTTACTATTCCTTCTGCTTTCTCGACGAAACGACGGCTCCCATCGCCAATATTCATCTTTACTTTCTGCTAAATCTGAGTGCGTTCCTGGGCTTCGTGCCGGGAGGGGACTGGTCGGCGGAGACACCGGTCTTTGATTTGCAGGAAGGGGTGTTCGTGGATAGCGCCCCCGCACATGTCCACCATCTCGGCGCGGAGGAAAGCCGGCTGCTCTATCAGCTAATGAACTGTGAAATGGAAAATTGCCATGAGCTGAAAATAGCCCGCAGGCAACGGCAGGAACTCCTGCTGCGCCTGATCGATTACTACCGGCTGCATATCGAGAATTTGCCGGAGATCCACGCGCATGTGGTGCTGCAGGAGGTGCTGGAAGAGTGATTTTCAGTAGGCAGTAGGC
>CAYVVK010000572.1:0-4590 GCA_964454855.1 uncultured Phaeodactylibacter sp.
TGATTCCGTATTTCAAGCTATACAGCGCAGCCTTTAACCGCGCTAAACACATACGAACGGGCGGCCTGGCCCTACACTTCGCTCATGTCGGATTTATGATTTGGCACTACCGCCGCCAGGCGAGATCACCGCCGCAGATCCCACACCCAGTGCCCCTCCATATCAAAATACCCGATCTTATCGCCCTGCTCCACGCGGAAGAGGCCGTCGCCGGCGTAGCTGATGTATTCGTAGTCGGGTTGTACGATGAGGTCGCCGTCGAGGCTGGCCAGGCCGTTGAAGCCCTGAATGCGCACTTTGGCGTAGCCCTCTTCGAAGTTCTCGATCTTGTCGTATTTGGGCGGAATGATCTCTATGCCTTTCTGGTTGATGATGCCCCACTTGCCGTCGACCTGCACCACGGCCACACCGTGTTTGAACTCCGTGGCCCGTTCGTAGTAGCCGTCGTAGAGGTGGGCCTGTTCGGTGATGTAGTAGAAGCGGTATTTTTCATCGCGCACCAGGCCGCGTCCTTCCTGGAAGGCCAGCATGCGGTCTACGCTGGGCTTGATCAGCAGCTGCCCCGTGCGGTCTATCAGCCCGGCCTTGCGGATACCCTTGTAGACCACCGCTTTGCCATCGTTAAAATCCAGGCATTTGGAGTATTCGAAGGGGATCACCACTTCGCCCAGCCGGTTGATGTAGCCGCAGGCGCCGTCTTTCTGTACGGCGGCCAGCCCTTCGGAGAAATCGGATACCTTGGAGTAGATGTCGGGGATGACGAGGCGGCCGGTGGTATCGATAAATCCGTAGCCGTCCTTGTATTTCACGGCGGCCAGGCCCTCGCGGAAGTCCTGTATCTCCCGCAGGTTCAGGCTGGTGACGAGCTCGCCCCGGCGGTCGGCCAGGCCATAACGCACGTTGTGGTTCCCGTAGCGCACCACTGCCAGGCCGTATTCGTTGTATTCGCCGATCTCCGAATAGCGGGGGCGCTGCACGAAATGGCCCCGGGTATCTATCAGGCCGTATTCATTGTCTGCCATCACGCGGGCAATGCCGCCCTGAAAGTTGAAGGCCTTGTCGAATTTGGCGGGAATGGCAAATGCGCCCTTTTTGTCGATGTAGCCCATGCCTTCGTCGGTATGCACCCACGCCAGGCTGTCGTTGAAATCGCCGGCGCGCCGGTAGATGAAGTCTACTTCCACGTTCCCCTGTTTGTCTATGAAGCCCCAACTGGTGCCCAGCTTGACGGCAGCCAGCCCCTCGCTGAAGTTCTGCACCTCGCGGAAGCGGCAGGGGATGACCTCCAGGCCGTCGCGGTCAACAAAGCCCCACAGGCCGTTTCGTTTGACGGCCAGCCGGCCCTCGCGAAAGGATCCGATCTCGTCGTACACGGCGCTGACGGTGAGCTGCCCCAAGGTGTCGATCAGGCCATACTTGGGTTCTTTGATGTATACCCGGATGATCTTGTTGCCGGTATTTTCCAGGAAGTGTACTCCGTCGTATTCACAGGGGATGAGCACGTCCGCCTTGCGGTTGACCATACCCCATTTGCCGTGGCATTCCACAATGCCGACATCATTGACAAAATCCTTGGCGAAGGTGTACTGCGGGGGCACGATTACCTGGCCGGCTGTATCGATGTACCCCCATTCGCAACCTTCGCACTGCAGGATGGCGTCGCGCTGGAAGAGCTGGTCGTACTTGGTATAGTCGAGCATCACGCTGGGCGATACCAGGCCATTGAGGTAAGTGCGCAGTTTACCCAGGCTGTGGGTGGGTTTCATGCTTGCCGAGAGGCGCCCTGAAAAACTGAAACGGGCGGCGCCGTCCACGAATTCTCCCAGGTAGGCCATATCCCGGCGGGCCACCCGCCCGCGTTTGTCGACCAGGCCATGGCGGCCGTCGGCAAAGACGGTGCGGGCAAGGGGAAAGCCTCTGCGGAAATCGTCGAAGCGGACATCCCAGAAGTCCATTTCCGTGACCAGCATACCCAGTTCGTTGCTCGCCAGGCCGTAGATCATGTCAAAGCGGAAGGTGGTGCGTTCAAACTCGTAGCGTTCCGATTTTTCAATGCCCACCAGGGTGAAGCCCAGTTCGCGCTCCACCTGTACGCTGTGGAACTTGGGGGCTATCTGCACCTCACCGTCCTGCAGGCGCCGCAGGCCCCAGCGGTCTTCGGTAGGGGAGTAGAACCATTCGAACTGTTCCAGCAGGTAGTCGTTCTCACTGCCCGTCCGGCTACTTTTCCGGGCTCCCGGGCCGGAGATGTTGACCTGGAAGTGCCTCCGGAAGTTGCTGGTGTCGCGCAGTTGCCCTTCTTCGTCAAAACTCAGCAGGGTGAGCGCCTTGCCATTTTCTCCGCGATAGGCTTTGGCCTGGTTGTTCTGCAGTTCTATGCGCCCGTATACCGGGGGTACGACTTCTGCGCCCGCAAAATTGACGATACCGAAGCGGTTCTCTTTTTTTACTACACAAACCTTTCCCCGCAGCGGGGCGATATAATCGTATTCAAAAGGAATGAGCGGGCTGCCGCCGGCTCTGACCACTCCCCATTTTCCGTCCTGGTTGGCGCGGAACAATTTATCTTCGTAGGCCTGTATCTCATTGTAGGCTGCAGGCAGCACCGTATTGCCGCACCAGTCCATGAGGCCCAGCCGGCGGTCTTTTTTGGTGATGATGTATCGTTTGGAGAAGGAATAGAAATTGTCGAAACTCCCGTTCGACAGGATGCGCGAGCAGGGAACGGAATAAACGAACAGGCCTTCCCGGGAGGAAAGCTTGATGAAGTTGTCGGAGATGCGGCTAAAGGACTGATATTCGGCGGGAATGGCCGGAATGCCGTAGAAGTCGACGGCGCCCCAGCTGTTGGCGGTTTTATAAAAAAAGAGGCTGTCGCTGAAAAAGCGGATCTCGCTGGCCTGGTTAGAAAGGATCTCTCTGCCGGTGTCGGAAAGCAGGCCCAGCTGGCCGGAGCGGGTAGTAATGAAAAAACGGCCGCCTTCCAGCTGAATGTCATCGTAAACCGGTTCGGCCAGCTGGTTGCCGTAAGCGTCGGTGATGCCCCATTTTCCGCCCTTCCTGTAGGCCAGGTACCCTCCTTCCCAGACGTTGACCCGCTGGTAGCCCTTGTCCAGGATGAGATGCCCGTACAGGTTGATCACCATCCACTCCCCATGGTCCATCACGGCGATCAGAGTAGAGTCGAGTACCTTCAGGTCGTCATAGCGCGGGGCTACCACTTCGCGGCCGCCGTCACCCAGCAGGCCCACCCGCCCCTCGCGCTGCATAACGGCATAGCCGTACTGCTTGAACTCTCCGATGGCGTCATAGACGGGGGAGAGGACAATGTCGCCCTCGGCGTTGATCAGCCCCCATTTCTTTTCGACTTTGATCGGAAAATACCGCTGTGCAGATAGAGCGGAACAAATGGCCATCAAAAAAACAAATATCCAATACCTATACACAGGCAAATTGTCCATCGTATATCTAAACGCGATTTGTAATGATAAATTTCATGGTAAAGGGTGCAACCATTGAAATAGGCTGAAGTAGATTTTCCTTTGCCATTTAGTGCAGCAGAGCCTCTTTTTATCAGGCGTACCCTGCACTATCAGCTCCAGGCCTTAAAGAAATCAACGGCTATAAGAGCTTTGAAGGATGAGCTTCCCTGCTGTAAAAACCGCACAAATTTAAAAAAAATTATGGCCCGCCAGCTCTATTATATAAAAATTTATATGAAATAAAAGTTAAAGTGTCTATAACAGCTAATTTTGCCTCTTATTGAACAATTTTTAAAATTTTTACATTTGCATACTTTGAAGGGACACGTTCCCCATATAAAAAACGTTCAGAAATATGCCAAAGAACCTACTCATTGTGGAGTCGCCTGCAAAGGCGAAGACCATAGAAAAATTTTTAGGAAAAGATTTCACTGTCAAGTCCAGCTTCGGACACATTCGCGATCTTGAAAAGAGTGAAGGTGCTGTAGATGTAGAAAACAACTTCGAACCTAAGTACGTCGTCTCTCCAGAGAAGAAGAAAGTAGTCAAGGAATTAAAGGATTGGGTGAAGAAAGTAGACGAGGTTTGGCTCGCTACGGATGAAGACCGGGAAGGAGAGGCCATTTCCTGGCACCTCTGCAAGGTACTCGGCCTGAAAGAAGATGCCACCAAGCGCATCGTCTTCCGAGAGATCACCAAACCCGCCATTCAAAAGGCCATTCAGCTGCCCCGCACGGTAGACATCAACCTGGTCAATGCGCAGCAGGCGCGCCGTATTCTCGACCGCCTGGTCGGTTACGAGCTCTCCGGCATACTGTGGCGCAAGGTGAAGGGAAAGCTCTCCGCCGGCCGTGTACAGTCGGTAGCGGTGAAGCTTATCGTGGAGCGCGAGCGCGAGATCATCAACTTCAAAGCTACGCCTTTTTTCAGGGTCAACGCCATCTTCGACGTAAAGAACGAGCAGGGTAAAGCCGTGAAACTCAAGGCGGAAAGCCCGGGCCGTTTCGATGCAGAGAAGGACGCCATGGGCTTTCTGGAAAACTGCCGGGACGCCATTTTCCGCATCGATGACATCGAGGTCAAACCGCTGAAGCGCAGCCCTACGGCT
>CAYVVK010000573.1:0-4584 GCA_964454855.1 uncultured Phaeodactylibacter sp.
CACGGCCTGTCAGAACGTAAATGCAAGCTGCGTCCTGTAGCTGCAAGCTGTGTCCGGGCAGTTGACAGGAATGTCCGTTACCTTGGGCGCACTATCCGGACGAGGATGGTGGGATCGGCTACATCTTTGCATGGTAAGTTTTCAAAAAGGCTTGCCACTGATTTTCAAAAAAATTAAATCAAGAGATCATGAAAACGCAAAGCAATGTAGCCATCGCCATTATTTTGACAATCATCACTACTTTTTCTCTGAACGCGGCGCCTTACACCGAAGGAGGAAAAATGATCGTGCGTGTAGCACAGCAGGACAGAGAAGTAATTGACGTACAGCTGGCCAACCTGCAGAAGCAACGGACAAAAGTGAGTATTTCGGATGTACATGGAAAAATATGGTTTTCGGAATATGCCTGGGGCGTGCACGCCAACCCCAAAAGACTCGATCTGCACGGAATGCCGGCCGGGGAGTATGTCTTGCTGATCAAAAATAAGCAGCAGCAGTATGTGCAGGTATTTACCAAAACGGAGAAGGGTTTATTCTTTTTCGAGAAGGAAGAGCCACAGAAGGGGGAAGAGGCGACGGCCATTCTTACGAGTGGAAGCCCTGCTGCCGGTAATGTGCTCATTTCCCGCTTTACTGCGGATGGCGCACATGGAGTAGATATTCAGCTGGCGAATCTGCTGGGTTCCAAAACGATAGTGCAGCTGAAGAACACAGACGGAAATACCCTTTACGAAGAGGCGATCGAAGGACAAGATGGCTACGCCAAAAAGATCAATCTGGAAGGTGTGGTAAATGGCCATTACTACTTCCTGATACGTACCGGTAAGCTGATCCGGGTTCAGTTTTTGAGCATTGGCCCCCGTGGTGTCGAACTTGAAGAACGGCAGGAGCTGGAGAATGAGTCCCTGAATGGGAAACTGGCCTTGAAATAGCCGAAGAACAGACTTTAAGTTTCTTGTGCAGTAAGGTGGGCCTCCTGGGCCGCCTTACTTTTTCTTATTTTTACAAGTACCGGGAGCGACAAAGAAAAAAATCATTATGCATCGACCATGCCACTTACTGGCCCTGCTGCTGGCAGGCTTCCTTTTTGCTACTCCCGTAGTAGTATGGGGGCAGCAGGCAGAAGGAAGCACCCAATTCCGGTTTGAGAAATTCAATTTGCCCAATGGCGGATTGGGCAACCACCTGCAGTGCATGGCACAAGACTCCTTTGGCTTCATGTGGTTTGGTTCGCAGTACGGCCTGCACCGCTGGGATGGCTATCAGTTCAAGGCCTTTATGCATGACCCAATGGACTCCACCTCCATTTCTTCCTCTTATGTGGAGGCTATGTACGTTGCGCGAGACGGTAGCCTGTGGTTAGGTACCTTTGGTAACGGGCTGAACAGATTTGATCCGGCTACGGAAGTGTTTACGCGCTACGCAAATGACCCGGATGGCCCACAGAGCTTATCCAGTAATTTTGTCACGGATATTCTTGGAGATGCGGCCGGGAATATCTGGGTAGCCACTGTTGATGGTTTGAACTGCCTGGATAGGGAAAGCGGGAAATTCAAGCGGTATCATCACGACCCCAAAGATCCCGGTAGCCTCAGCTACGATAAGGTACCTTGCTTGTATGTTGATGCCGAGGGCCGCATCTGGATAGCTACCGCTGATGGGGTGTTGAACCGCTACGCCCCGGAAACGGGATCTTTTGAGCATTTCAGGCCCGATTATCCTACGGACATTCAGGACGAAAACAACAGCCACTTTTTATATGGCATCTTGCAATTAAATAAAGACGGCAATGTTCTTTTTGCGGGAAAAAGAGGGAGCGACCACTTTTCCAATATGGCCCTTTTCCTCTATGTACTGGATGTGGAAACGGGGGCCTTCAAGGATTATCAAATCAGCTTTAATGCGAGAGATACCTGGATCGATGACCTTGTGGTGGGCGACGACGGAACGATCTGGGTGATCACGCGTTACGCCATCATTGAGATCGACCCGCTCACCGGACTGGCTCAATCCCTGGAAATGGCCGAACTGGGGACCTCCTACGTAAGCGGCATGGCGATCGATAACCGGGGGATATTCTGGATACTGGGAGATGGCCTGGTCGCTTATGACCCCGAGGAAAAAACCAGTTTTGTCTATGGTTCCAGCTCAGGCATCGATATCCTGCCATTTAACAGAAGGAGTATTTACAAAAGCCCCGACGGACATGTATACATCGGTGGCCGTGGCGCACTGTCTTTTCATCCGGAAAGATTGGCCTACCACTCGCCGGAAACTACCTCGCCGGTCATTATTTCAGAATTTTCGCTGCCTTATCAGCGCCCGAGGGAAAAAGGAAATATCCTTTTGACGGAGGAGTTCCGGGAGGACCCCGTCATTCGCCTGGAGCACCATGAAAATGTCTTCACCTTCCGCTTTGCCACCCTCGATTTTTTCCGCCCCGAAAATAATCAGCACGAGTTTCAGTTGGAAGGATACGACGAAGGCTGGCGCAAAGCGGGCCTGGAGCCCATGGCCCAATACACCAAGGTGCCGCCCGGAACCTACACCTTCCGGGTGAGGGCTGCCGGCCACACCGGAACCTGGAAAGAAGCCCGGGCCGTACAGCTGATCATTTCGCCTCCCTGGTGGGGCGCCTGGTGGGCCTATCTGCTGTACGGCCTCGCTTTTGTGGGCTTGATAGTGGGCGCCTACCAATTCCAGCTGCGCCGCAGCCTCGACCGGGCCGAAGCCCTGCGCCTCAAGGAGCTGGATGCCGTCAAAACCCGCCTTTACAGCAATATTACTCATGAGTTCCGCACGCCGCTTACGATCATTTCCGGCATGGCGGCTCAGATCCGTGAACATCCGAATGAATGGCTGGATAGCGGCCTCCGGATGATACAGCGCAACAGCAACCGGCTGTTGGAACTCGTCAACCAGATGCTGGACCTCAGTAAACTGGAGAGCGGGAAGCTGGGCCTCCACCTTCAGCAGGGCGATATCGTCCATTTTTTGAAATACGTGGCGGAGAGCATCCATTCCTATGCGGAAAGCCGGAAAGTACTGCTGCACTTCCATGCAGAAATGGAGGAGCTGTTCATGGATTTCGACCAGGAAAAAATGCAGCAGATCCTGATCAACCTGCTTTCCAATGCGGTGAAATTCACGCCGGAAGGAGGGCACGTTTACGTGTCTGTCCAAACCGCTGCTTCGGAACAAACAGATACCGTGCTGATCAAAGTCCGGGATACGGGAACGGGTATCCACGAAGAAGAGATGCGGCACATTTTTGACCGCTTCCACCAGGTGGATGATGGCGCCGGCGGGACGGGCATCGGCCTGGCACTCACCCGGGAACTGGCCCGGCTGATGGGAGGGGACGTCAGGGTAAAAAGTAAAGTGGGCAGCGGCGCCGAATTTATGGTAGAGCTGCCGATACGCCGGGAAGCTCCGATAATGGAAGAGCCCGGGGTGGTGGATCCGGGGAATACCAATGAGGAAAGGGCGGCGAGGCCATCTGCCGAGGCCGCTGGCCAGGCGCTGATACCTCCTATTGCGGGCGGCCCTCCGCATAGCAGCAAACCCCTGCTGCTGCTGGCGGAAGACAATCCCGACGTGGCGGCCTATCTGGCCGCCTGCCTCGAAGGGCGCTACCGCCTGACGGTGGCTAAAGACGGCAGGGAGGGCCTGGACATGGCTACCCAGCTGACCCCGGATCTCATCATCAGCGATGTGATGATGCCCTATCTGGACGGCTTTGAACTCACCAGGGCGCTCCGTCAGGATGAGCGCACCAGCCATATCCCCATCATCATGCTGACTGCCAGGGCTGATATGGACAGCAAACTGGAAGGCCTGGAAAAGGGGGCGGACGCCTACCTGGCCAAACCCTTCCACAAGGAAGAATTGCTGACCCGCATCCGCAAACTGCTGGAACTACGCCGGCAATTGCAGCAGTATTATCTGCTCCTCGCCGGCGGTGGAGCCGGCAGGGTGGAAAACCACCGCATCCCTCAGATCGGCCGGGCTGAAAACGGCTTCGTGGAAAAGGCCAAAAAAATAGTAGACGAACACCTGGATGATTTCGAATTTACGGTCGAGCAGTTCTGCCGGGAAATAGGCATGAGCAACTCGCAACTGCACCGCAAGCTGACGGCGGTTACGGGCCTGTCGGCCACCAAATTCATCCGCTATGTCCGCCTCAACGAAGCCAAGGCCCTCCTTCAGCACCCCAATATGAGCATTACCGCCGTGGCCTTCGATACCGGCTTTCACGACCCCAGCTACTTTGGGCGCGTCTTTAAACAGGAGTTCGGCGTGACGCCCAGCGAATGGCAGCAACGGGCGGTTTCTGCGGATTGAGTAGGGAGTCTTTTTGATATCGTAGCGCATCGCCCTGAGGCCGGGGATTTCGCGGGAAAGGCTTGATTGAGAATGGGATTATTCCTGAAACCACTTTCCCCGCAATTGGAATAAAAGGGATTGAAGCCATTCAAAAATTTAATTGTTATCCCTGCTAAACTTCTTGCCGCTTGGCCAAGCCGCCCAACGCCCAGCACATACGGCGTGCCGGCCTAAAGCCGGCATGATCGATATGTGCCT
>CAYVVK010000574.1:0-4581 GCA_964454855.1 uncultured Phaeodactylibacter sp.
AACGGCTACCGCCTCAAGGAAAAGATGCCGGAGAACATCGGTGAATATACCGTGCCGCTGGGCGTTCCCGAAATATTGCGGGAGGGAGAAGACATTACCGTCGTCACCTACGGTTCCTGCGTGCGCATCGCGGAGGCCGGCGCCGAACTGCTGGCCAAACAGGGCATCTCTGTGGAACTGATCGACGTGCAGACGCTGCTTCCTTTCGACCTGGAGCAGCAGATCCTCGCTTCCCTCAAAAAGACCAACCGCGTGCTCTTCCTCGACGAGGACGTGCCCGGCGGCGCCTCCGCCTACATGATGCGCGAGGTGCTCGAAAAGCAGGGCGGCTACCGCTATCTGGACTCCGAGCCGGCCACGCTCACTGCCCGCGAACACCGCCCGCCCTATGGCTCAGACGGAGACTACTTCTCCAAGCCCAATGCAGAGGATGTGTTCGAAGCTGTATACCGGATCATGCAGGAGGCAAATCCGGTGCGGTTCCCGGGGAAGCTGTAAGGGCTTGCCAGGCCGCCCTATAAGTTTTATATTTAGGGGTATTACGGTTTTGTGGTATTGCGGTATTCTGGTTGTTCAGCCAGGTGCTTCTGCCAGGTTTAACGGAGAACCGCAAAACCGTAATACCGAAACACCATAATACCATCATACCTAAAAATACGCCAATGGCCATTCAGCTCGAACAACGTTTACTGACAGTACAGGATTACCACCGTATGATCGAGGCGGGTATCCTCACCAAAGAAGACCGCGTTGAATTGCTTAACGGACAATTGATAAAAATGAGCCCCATTGGTAGCCGGCATGCGGCATGTGTGGATAAAATTGATGAATTGCTGAAGAAACTCACTGCGGATAAAGCCTTGGTAAGGGTTCAAAATCCGGTGATCACAAACAGCCTGTCTGAGCCGGAACCCGATATTGCCATCGTAAAAAGAAAAGACAACTACTACGCAGATGGCCACCCTAAGCCGGACGACGTCTATCTGATCATCGAGGTGGCGGATTCCTCGCTGGAAAAAGACCGGCAAACCAAACTGGAGATCTACGCCTCGGCAAACATTCCGGAATACTGGATCATCAACCTCGATAAGAAGGAGGTAGAGGTATATCAGTCTCCCTTTAAAAACACCTACCGTTCAAAAAAATTATTCTTCCCGGAAGACGCCATAGAGCTGCCCCGGCTTGGGGTGGCTTTAGCTGTGCAACAACTTCTCATCTGAGTTCTCTTGCTCCCTGCATGGCTGAGGCCGGCAGTAAAACCACTAATTGTCATATCGACGATCAAATCCCGTAAAAACCTGCCCGAAAAATCCCACCTTTCGGAAAATTACTATATTTGCCCACTGGTTAATTACTCCAAACGGCTTTTAAAACTTCTGCAGGCAAACTCCATCAGCGATCCTTAATTCTTTTAGAATCTAAGTTCCTGGAATCATATCCCAGAAAAGGAGAAGCCGCATTATGCCCTTCTCGTACGTTCATTTCAATAGTATAAACAAAGGGTGTATTGTGGTTTACCATAACCATCTATTAACCAAAACTCAATAAAGCATGAAGTATGTTACTAAAGCATGCCTGCTGTTAGCGATGCTCCTTAGCTCCGCAGCAGCGATGGCACAGTACACCGTCAATGGCACGGTGCAAAATGAGGCGGGAGAACCGTTGATCGGCGTCTCCATCATCGTGAAAGGCACCACCAGTGGAACGGTTACTGATTTCAACGGGGAATTCTCCCTTAATGTAAGGCAGGACCCCGCTACGCTTGAGTTCTCCTACACCGGTTACAAACAGAAAGAAGTGGAAGCCTCTTCTTCAAACACGACGGTAAACGTCACCCTGGAGGAGGACATCGCCAACCTGGAAGAGGTGATCGTTACCGGCCTGGCTTCCGGCATCAAGCGGGCTAACCTGGCCAATAACATCGCCACGGTATCCAGCAAGGAACTGACGGAAGTAACCACTCAGCAGACCGTCGACGGCGCACTATACGGTAAGGTGACCGGGGTGAACATCGTTCAGAGCAACGGCGCTCCGGGCGGCGGCATCGCCATGCGCCTGCGGGGTATTTCTTCCCTCAGCGGCAACAACCAGCCGCTGTTCATCATCGATGGGGTGTACATTACCAATGCGGAGATCCCCAGTGGCTCGCGCTTCGCTTCCGGCGCCAACTCCGGCAGCGAGGAAGGCGCTTCCAACCGCCTGGCCGACCTCAACCCCGAGGATATCGAGAGCATCGAGATCCTTAAGGGCGCTTCGGCAGCTGCCATCTACGGTACCCGGGCTAATGCCGGGGTGGTGATCATCACTACCAAGCAGGGGTCTGCCGGCAAAACCAAGGTCAGCTTCGAGCAGGACCTGGGCGCCAACCTCATACAGAACAAAGTAGGGCGGCGACAGTATACGCCCGCAGAAGTGGAAGCCGCCTTCGGCGCCGATGAGCGCGCCAAGTTCGAGGCCGCACAGGCCGCCGGCGAGATCTTCGACTACGAAGAGGAGATCTATGGCAATACCGGTTTTATCACCGATTCCCGCCTGTCCATTTCCGGTGGTAGCGACAAGACCGTCTTCTACTTCAATACCAGCTACCGCGATGAGGGCGGTATCATTGAAAACACCGGCTTTGACCGCCTGTCCGTACGCATGAACGTAGACCACAAGATCTCCGACAAGCTGCGCATTGGCGTCAACACCAACTACATCAATTCCTTCGCCAGCCGAAGCTTCACCGGTAACGAGAACGAAGGGGGCCTGAGCTACGGCTATACCCTGTCTTTCACCCGCGACTGGGTGAACCTCTTCCCGGATGAGCGGGGCAACTATCCCTTCAACCCGAACTATGCCGGTAATCCCCTGCTGGTGCGTGACCTGGCCAAGAACGAAGAGCGCAACAACCGCCTGATCTCCGGCGCCAACCTGGAATACAACATCTTCCAGTCGGACAATGTAGTTTTCAAGATCGTGGGTAATGCCGGCCTGGACTTCCTCTTCAACGAGACCTACGTTTACGTTCCGGAATTCCACCAGGCACAGATCGGCACCGATAACGGCTTCATCGGCTCCGGTAAGAACAAGATCTTCAACTACAACTACCAGGCCTTCGCCGTACTCGATTATTACACCGAGAGCAACATCAACTTCAATACGCAAGTGGGTGCGACCTACCTGAACTTCGACCGCAACTTCATCCTCAACCAGACCACGCAGCTCATCCCCGGCCAGACCAACCTGCAGCAGGGAGGCGCCCAGGAGATCGACCAGCGGCTGGAAGCAGAGGAGGAGTTTGGTTTCGTGGTGCAGGAGCAGGCCAACTGGGATGACAAGATCATCCTGACGGCAGGTATTCGTTTCGACAAATCCAGCCTCAACGGCGACCCCAATAAGTTCTTCGGGTTCCCCAGAGCTTCTCTGGCCCTGAACCTGGCCAACTTCGATTTCTGGACCTCTTCCGCCATCAACCAGTTCAAACTGAGGGCAGCTTTCGGGCAAACCGGTAGCAGCGCCGCCTTCGGCTCCCTGTTCTCCTCCCTGTCCAGCACCAACATCAACGGGCAGGTAGGTATTGCCGTGGACCCCACAAACGGCGACCTCGGCCGGACCGACCTGGAGCCGGAAACCTCTACGGAAATTGAATTTGGCACGGATATAGGCATCCTGGACAACAAGCTCACCCTGGGCCTTACCTATTACAACCGCCAGGTCAACGACCTGCTCTACCTCTTTGACCTGCCGCTGTCTACCGGCTTCAACAACGAGATCCGCAATGACTTCGACCTGGAAAACCGCGGCCTGGAAGTATCTCTGGGCCTGCTGCCGGTCAGCAGCCAGAACTTCAACTGGAATTCTACGGTAAACTTCTGGTTCAACCGCTCGGAAGTCACCCGACTGGGATCACCGGCCTTTATTCCTCAGGGCGTGGCCTTCGGCCTCGGCCTGGGCACCTTCTTTGTTGAAGAAGGAGAGCCTATCACCCAGCTCAAAGGAAGAGGGGACGAAGGCCAGCCGGCCACCATCGGCGACGTAGAACCGGACTTCCAGCTGGGCTGGTTCAACCAGATCAAGATCGGCAAGAACTTCGACTTCAACTTCCTCACCCACTGGAAGCAAGGCGGTGACGTACTGAACCTTTCCCGCCTGCTTACAGATATCGGTGGCACTACGCCGGAGGAGTTTGCCGACCTGGACGGCTACATAGAAGACGCTTCTTACTTCCGCATCCGGGAGATCGGCGCGTTCTACACTTTCCCCAAGTTCAGCAATACGCTGCAGCGCCTGCGCATTGGGGTTTCCGGAAGAAATATCCTGACCCTGACGGACTACAGCAGCTACGATCCGGAGACGTCCACCAAAGGGGGTACCGGCCTGTCCACGGGCATCGAGGTGACGCCCTTCCCGAGTTCGCGCCAATTCTATTTCCACGTAAGTGCGCAGTTCTAAAAAAACTCATTGCCTGAACTTAAAAAGAAAAGATCCTTATGAAAAATATAAGCTTATTTATCCTTCTGGGCCTGATGGCTGTGCTGTCCTCCTGCGAGATCGAGGACCAGTTCGACCCCAACGGCCCGAGTATCACCAGTATCCAGG
>CAYVVK010000575.1:0-4555 GCA_964454855.1 uncultured Phaeodactylibacter sp.
GTAGACCACCTTGCTGCCCCGGGCTACGGCGCCCATTTCCAGGAAGTATATGCCGAGCCGTTCACCGCCACGCAGGATGTGGTTGGTGCCGACATTGCGCTTGCGCATTTCCATCAGGGCGCATTCCCCGATATCGTTTTCGGGCAGGCGGGTGACGAATTCCACGGGCAGGCCGTAGTTGGCCAGCGAAACGGCCACATTGCTTTCTCCGCCACCGTATATTACATCAAAACTGCTGGCCTGCGAAAAGCGCTGATACCCCGGAGGAGCCAGGCGCAGCATGATTTCACCAAAGGTCACGATCTTTTTCATAAGGTGTTTTTTATTGTTCTTTCAGGTATTCGGTTAATGGGAGGGCCAA
Source organism: uncultured Phaeodactylibacter sp. (assembly GCA_964454855.1). Lineage (GTDB taxonomy): Bacteria > Bacteroidota > Bacteroidia > Chitinophagales > Saprospiraceae > CAYVVK01. The sequence continues at coordinate 362 of CAYVVK010000575.1, forward strand.
CTCCCGGATGCCTTCTACTGCCAGGCGGGCAAATTCGGTGGCGCCCTTTAAAGTCAGGTGGGTATTATCCTGCTTCCCATCGGGGAAGCGCTCATGCTCCCCGGGAGCCACCCATAGGTAGATCTCTTTGGACTTTTCCGGCCCCAGGGCGTTGATATAGTCCTCTGTTTTGAGTTGATGGTCAATGAAAGGCACTTCCATCTCTTTGGCTACCATTCTGGCCACGTGCGGATAGGCGCCGTGGGTGTCTACTAGGGTGCCCTGTTCATTAAAATTCCGGCGGACGATGGAAGACAGCAGGACTGGAAAGGCCCCTTTCGCCCTTGTTTCCCGTACGAACTTCTCCAGGTTGCGGCGATAACCACTGTACGGGTTGGTATAACGGGTAGGGTCGGCCACTTTCATGTCATTGTGCCCAAACTGGATAAAAACGTAATCGCCGGAACGCAGTTTTTCCAGTACGGCCTCCCATCTGCCTTCGTCGATGAAGCTTTTTGTGCTCCGCCCGTTAACCGCGTGGTTTTCTACCCGTACGTTCTCATTAAAAAAGACAGGCAGCAGTTGCCCCCAGCCTCTTTCGGGATTGACGTCTGCCGGCCCCGGCTTGTCGGCCATGGTAGAGTCTCCGATCATGTACAGCGTTAATGGCTGGTCTGTGGCCCGCCAGGCTATACCAAGTATAAGTACCAGGGCCAGGGCCGCCAGAATTTTTGTTTTTTGTTCGTTTAAAAGATACATGCACAAGGGGTTTTGTCACCTTTCCGAAGCGGGAGATTTCACTAATTCTCCATTCAGGTAAAAATCTTCAAAATGCAGGCCCTCGGCGTATTCTATGGAATTGCCCTTTTGCACTCCTTCAAAGCGGCAGTTTTCCAAATGGATGTTCCGCACGGGATGTTCGTCGCTGTAGCCTTCTACCAACAGGCCGTATTCGCTCTTCGAAGATTGCACATTTTCAACATAGATGTTCCGGACCACCGGAATGAAAGTTTGATTGGTATCCGAGTAGATCGGGTAGCGCATATTCACCCGCACCACGGCTTCGTCCACTTCACCGACCATGATATTTCGGAAGTAGAGGTTCTCTATGGTGCCGCCCCTTACCTTGTTGGTCTTTACCCGGATGGCGCGGTCCAGGTTGGGGCTGTCCATCTGGCAGTCTTCGGCGAAGATGTTCCTGGCGCCTCCCGACACTTCACTGCCGATGACCACGCCACCGTGGCCATCCTTCATGCGGCAACCCTGCACCACTACATTCTCGATGGGCCTGCCGATGCGGCGCCCGTCCTGGTTCCTGCCAGATTTCAGGGCGATGCAGTCGTCTCCGGTATCAAAATAGCAGTTCCTGATCAGCACATTGCGGCAGCTCTCCGGGTCACAGCCATCGCTGTTGGGGCCGTGGCTGGCCACTCTGACATTTTGAATGGTGACGTTCTCGCTCAGTACCGGGTGGATGATCCACATGGGAGAATTCAGTATGGTAACGCTGTCGATGAGGACATTCTTACAGCGATAGGGCTGGATGAAATTGGGCCGCAGATAGGCGCCTTCGCCCAACACCCGCTCTTCCACCGGTACTTCCTGTGTATTCCAGGCAAAGAGGCGAGGGCGGCTGAGGCTGTCCTTTTGGCTGGGCATGCCTTCCCGCCAGCCGAAACGCTCTTTATCCACCCATTTCCACCAGTTGGTGGTGTCGGCCTGGCCGTTCAGCGTGCCGTTGCCTGTGATGGCGATGTTCTCCTGCTCGAAAGCGTAAACGAGCGGAGAGTAGTTCAGGCACTCCACGCCTTCCCAGCGCGTGAATACTACCGGTAGATAATCTTCTGCATTGGTGCTGAAGAGAATGGTGGCGCCCTTCGACACATGCAGGTTGACATTGCTTTTCAGGTGGATGGGGCCCTTGCAAAAATACTGTCCCGGTGGTACTTCCACCGTTCCACCTCCCTCCGCATGGCATTCTTCGATGGCCGCCCGGAGGGCAGGCAGGCAGTCGGCCTGCCCATCAGCTATAGCGCCAAAATCGGTGATCGGAAAAAGCCTGTCCGGAAAAACAGGAGGCCGTATAGAATCCAGGATCTGTTCCATTTGCACCCAGGGGGATTCGGCCAGTTGCCCGGGCGGCTGGCTGCTGTTGCAGCCCGCAAGGATCAATATCAGGATGAAAAAGGCTGTTGTTCGCATGTTTTTTGCTCGTTTTTGCTGTGGGTTACCACTCATTTTCAAAGCCCGGCTTGTTGTAGATCTCCGCCCAGTCACGGTGATTTTCCGTGAAACTGGCCAGGCACCAGGTGAACATGAAATCCACAGAGGGCGGAGCGATGGTATCGTGATAAGTGGGGGTCACGTTGATGGCTGTTTCATCGAATATGTGGGCGTACACATTAACCTTTTCTTCCGGAAGGGCGCAGTTCTGCAGCACGTAGGGCACATCCCCTTCGACATCCGATTCACAGCGGAAGTGATAGATCTCTTCCTTGGCGTTGGCGCCCAGGCCATGAGGGCCTTCGGGGCCGTGGAAGTGCGGAGGGTAGCTGCCTACGCCGCCCTGCTGGGCGATGTAGGTATCGCCGAACAGCAGCCGGCAGGCCTGCACGTTTTTGTCCACCAGTTTAAACACGGTGCGGCGGGACATGGGGCGGCGGTTGCCGAGCGTAGCGGCCAGCTCTGTGCCCTCAATGTCAGAGTGCTTAACCAATTGTACCGGATAAGAGGTGTGGCAGTCTACTGCCCGAAATTCGCTGATATCGCAAAATTCGATGGGCTCGATCTCGATTTTGCTGTTAATGCCAACGTACAACACATCGCCTTTGCCCAGGGTGTAAGCGCCGCTATCGACGCTTAGGTTGGCCTGGCCGCGATTGACATAATATACAGCTTCTTCTTCTTCTCCAAGGCTGCGCGCCGCATTATGCTGGCTTTCCAGAGTGATTCTCGCCATGCGCAGGAAACGAAAGGTCGAGTTGTCGGCAGTGATGACCTCCTGTACCGCATTGGAGGCGGGAAGGGCATCGAAAGCCTCTACTTTTCGGATGTCATTTTTCAGGGGTACCACTACTTGCAGGTCGTGGCGGCGTTTGCTGGCGTCTTTCTTCTCGCCGGTTTTTGTTTGTCCTATTGTTTTTGGTTGTACCATATCAGTAGTAAAGGGTTTTTAAAGTCAGAAATTCTGGGGGTCACCGGGCCATCCATCCGCCATCTACGGTGAGCAGGGTGCCGCTGACGTAATTGCTGGCGGCCGATGCGAGGAATACCACTGCACCGGCAAGGTCTTCGGGCGCCCCCCAGCGCTCGGCGGGTATTCTTTTGAGTATCGCCACGGAATGCTGCGGGTCATCCTGCAACTTCTGCGTATTGTCGGTTCGGAAATAACCGGGTGCGATGCCGTTCACCTGAATGTTGTGCCGGCCCCATTCATTGGCCAATGCCTTAGTGATGCCTGCGATGCCGTGCTTGCTGGCGGTGTAGGCCGGCACGGTGATGCCGCCGGAGTAGGAGAGCAGGGAGGCTATATTGATGATCTTTCCGCCGCCATTGCCCATCATATGGCTCCCGGCCAGTTGAGACAGGCGGAATGCGGAAGTGAGATTGACCTCCAGCACCCGGTCCCATTCCTCCAGCGGATAATCTGCCGCCGGGTAGCGGGCGATGGTGCCGCCGTTATTGACCAGGATGTCGAGCCGGCCGGTTTGCTCCAGTACACTTGGGATCAGAACATCCACCGCTTTCCTGTCGCCGAGAGCAGCGGCGATCTCCGTGGCTTCTCCGCCCTGTTCTTTGATCTGTGCCACAGTTTCAGCCGTGCCTCCTGCTGAAGAACTGCTGCAAATGACATAGGCTCCCGCCTGGGCCAAAGCGACGGCCATGGCTTTACCAAGGCCCCGGCTGGCCCCGGTAACAAGGGCGGTTTTGCCTTCCAGAGAAAATGAAGAAAGTATCATAAAGATGATTTTCTTTGAATGGATCTAAAGGTAAAGGAGAAAGAGGCAGAGGGAGCGCGCAGGAATTAACAAATGGCAAACCGTATTTAACATTCTATGCCCAAAAGGTGGCGGCCCGGCTGTTTTTTTCAATTTTAGCACCGCCCTGGAGGAAATTTTATAGCCTGAGTGCGGAGCAGGCATTAACATATTACCCGGGGGGGGGGCAGGGCTGTTAAGTTCTTTGAAAGAGTTATATTAGCGCCAAATCTTATTT
>CAYVVK010000576.1:0-4554 GCA_964454855.1 uncultured Phaeodactylibacter sp.
AGAATCATCATAATGCCGGCCGCTCTGGAACTCACCTTCCTGCAATCCGCCGGCCTGTGGCGGCCCGACCGGGCGCAGGGGGGAGAGGTGCTGGCCGTGGGCTCCAAGATCTTCACTGAAGGTTATCTCATCGCCGCCCTTTTCTCACAAATGATCAACGGATATACCGATCTGGATACAAACAACAAGCCCGGCCTGGGGGGCACCAAGATCTGCTTCGACGCCCTGCGGGAAGGGGAGATCGCCTTGTATCCTGAATATACCGGTACGGGACTGTTAGTGCTGCTCGATACGCCGCAGGATACCCTGCAGGAGATCATTTCCGATGCGGATGCGGTTTACCGGTATGTAAGCCGGGAGTTCAGCGCACAATACGGTATCGAATGGCTGCGGCCCCTGGGTTTTAACAATACCTACGCCCTGATGATGCGGGAGGAGATGATGGAACGGCTGGGCTTGGAAAAGATAAGCCAGCTCAAAAATAAGAATTGAGCGGGCCTTTAGAATGGGGCATCTGAGTAACTTATTATCGCGCAATCCCTAAAGTGACAAAGTAGTATTACTTTATTGGCCGGAAAACCCTACTACCCGAATGATTCTCTGGCCGGCCATAATAGAAAAATCACGATCCTCATGAAGGATTGCCAGGCCGAACCTTCGGGCGAAAGCGGCAATACGGCAATCGTTTGATTTGCGGATAGTGATACCGCTTTTCCTGAGGCTGCGGTATATTTGTGCAGCATCAATACTGGCTTCGATGGGATCCCATTCCAGAATAGGGAAAGCCAGAACGCTGTCCATTACGTTTTCATAGTCTTTTTCGGATCGAATCCCTTGTAAGATCTCCTGAATGATGATTGGGCATAGGTACAGAAGCCAGTCTTCCTGTATACCCTGTTTCAGATATGCAACCTGAGGATTTTCCTTGCCGTTGAAAAAGGAAATCCACACAGAAATATCTACCAATACCCCGCTTTCCATTAGATAGACCTCATTTCGTTAAGGTCACCTTCCCATTTTACCTGTCCCTGCATGCTAAGAATTTTTAGGCGCCTGAGCCTTTTTACATATTGCTCCAAAGCCTGATGCACTACCTCCTTCTTGGTCTTAAGCTTGCTTAATTGGAGGGCCTGCTCCATCAGATGATTATCTATTTCGATGTTGGTGCGCATTTTATACACAAAAATACGCTATTTTGTACACATCCGCAAGCTTTTTTTAGCGACTCGTACTTTTGCTGCCAGGGGGGCGTTTGGACAATAAACCCTATCTTTGGCCCCGATGAACGTATCGTATTTTATAGCAAGGCGGGTAGCGGCCTCCGGGCAGCAGTCCTTTTCGCGGCTCATCCTGCGGATAGCGGTGGCGGCTGTGGCCCTCAGCATCGCCGTAATGATCTGCTCCAATGCCCTGATCTCCGGCTTCAAGAACGAGATCAGCAACAAAATATTCGGTTTCTGGGGGCACATCCACATCACCGATACGGACATCAACCGCTCCATGCTGGAAGCCTTTCCCATCAGCAGGGAGCAGCCCTTTTACCCCTATCTCGATACGGTCGATCAGGTAGAATATCTGGCTACGGAAAGCTGGCTGGGCCAGCCCGTAGAGCGGCTGCGCACCACCGAAGGCGGCATTCGCCATATCCAAACCTTCGCCATCAAACCCGGCATCATCGAGGCGGGCAGGGGAGAAGGCAAGGAGATCGAGGGCATCATCCTCAAGGGAGTGGGGCAGGACTTCGACTGGGAGTTCATGCAGCAGTACATCAAGCGGGGCCGGGCGCTTAGCCTGCCGGACTCGGCCATGGGGAGCGAGATCCTGATCTCCCAGCAAACCTCGGACCGCCTGCAGGTAGATACTGGCGACAGCTTCATCGTCCACTTCGTGGAAAAGGGGGAGCAGCTCAAGCGCCGCTTCGAAGTGGCGGGTGTGTACCGCACCGGACTGGAGGAGTACGACCAGAAATTTGCTTTGGTGGACATCCGGCAGATTCAGCGCCTGCTGGGCTGGCCGCAGAACCAGGTCAGCGGCTTCGAGGTCTTCATTGATGATATCGATGACCTCATTCCCATTACTGAGTATATCTATTTCGAAGAGCTGCCGCCGGACCTCTACGCCGAGACCATCCGCGAAAAGCTGCCCGAAATATTCGACTGGCTGGACCTGCAGGACATCAACGAGGTGGTCATACTCTCCCTGATGGTCATCGTGGCCATTATCAATATGATCACCGCCCTGATGATCCTCATCCTGGAGCGTACCAACATGATCGGTATCCTGAAAGCCCTGGGCAGCGCCAACTGGAGCATCCGCAAGATATTCCTGTACTACGCCGCCTACATTATCGCTCTTGGCCTCTTCTGGGGCAACCTCATCGGCATCGGCCTCTGCCTGCTGCAGGACCGCTTCGAGTTCATCAAGCTTTCGGAAGAGAACTACTACCTCTCCACCGCCCCCATCGACCTCAACCTCTGGCCCATACTGCTGCTCAACCTGGGTACGCTGGCCATTACCCTGGCCTTCCTCATCATTCCTTCCTATCTGGTGTCCAGCATCAGCCCGGTGAAGGCCATCCGCTTTAAATAGGCCGCGAGGCGGCTTTCCGCCCGCCCCGCGACTTTTATCTTCTCTATCTGAAGTGTGTTGTTTCCGCCTTCCGATTTCCGATTTCCTACTTCATATCACCTTTCCACCACAAACTCCGCCGTTTGCAGGCCCACACCCTCGACATACACCGCAGCGATATACAGGCCGTTGTGGTAACTGTCCAGGGGCCATTCCACGGGGCCGTCTGGTAGTTCCGCTACCCGCCGTTCTTCCACGAGCTGGCCCTGCAGGTTATAAATGCGTATCACAGCCGCCCGGCCGGTGTGGGAAGACAGCTCGAGCTGCACCGCATTCGCCGCCGGGTTGGGGAAGAGGTGGAGGGCGGGGCGGACATCCTCAATGTAGCCACCGGTAAAGGCCCCTGGCGTTCTCAGAGGCCCAGGCGTTTCTTCTCCGCAGAGCGTGGCCGTTCCATTGATGCAGGCCAGGGCATCGGTGAGGGGCCCCAGCGGTACCGGCCCGACGATGTTGCCCAGCGCCAGGTTGGCCAGGCGCAGCAGCTTGTTCACCGAGGGATTATTGCCGAGGAACTGGTTCAGCACGGGATGGAAGTCACAGTCAAGGCTGGAGAGCTGAGTATTGCCCAGTTGCGGGTCGAGGCGCACATGGGCCGAAAGCAGCAGGGCCTGTGCCAGCAAAGGGTTATTGATCTTCCCATCGGCTGCCAGTTGTATGCCGGCACGGCAATCCCTGCCGTCTACCACTTGCTGCGCCCGGGGCAGAGAGGCAGGGCTGCCCCCGTTGCCGGGCAGCCAGCCGAGGATGCAGTTGGCGCCGCCTTCCGTTATGGTAAGGGAATGGCGGGAATAGCCCAATACGATGGGGTCGTTTAGCCCATCGCCATTCAGGTCGGTATGTAAAGCTTCATCGATGCGATCTTCCGCCGTACTCCGTATGGTTTGCTTGCAGGAAGATTGGTTCCCGCAGGCGTCGGTAGCGGTGAATGTCCGTTCGATGAGGCAATCAAACCCACAGTCGCCTTCCAGCACTACATCTGAAAAATCCATGGCCGGCTGCAGATCGCAATCGTCTGTTGGCGTGGCCATGCCTGTGAATTCAGGGCGGGTAGCCTCGCAGGAGGCCGTGATGTTTTCCGGGCAGGTGACGGCGGGAGCCGTCTCGTCTGTTACCCGGATGGCCTGAATGTAGGCCGCCACATTCCCACATCGGTCCGACATGATGAAGGTGCGGGTGATGGAATAGCTGTGATCGGTGCAACTGCCGTCGTTGGTTTGGGTAGAGTTCTCGGATACCGTCCACTGCGGGGCCGGGTCGCAATTGTCGCTGAGTTGCAGGCTGGGAACCTCCGGGATATTGCCGCAGCTGACGACGATATCGTCCGGGCAGTCGAGGCAGGCCGGCGGGGTGTCATCAGGTATTATGCTGATCTGTTGTACGCAGGAGGCCGCATTGCCGGAGGCATCGGTAGCGCTCCACCGCCGTTCGATGGTAAATTCATCCGGGCAGGCGCCTTCCAGCAGTTCATCCTCATGGCTGATGCTTACCGGCCCGCAATTGTCGGTAGCGCGGGCCATGCCCGTGAATTCCGGATCGGTATCTGCATTGCAGAGCAGGCTGCTGTTCTCCGGGCACGTAATGGCCGGCGCCAGATTATCCACAATGATTACGGTAGCTTCACAACTGCTCACTCCGCCTTCTCCATCTTCTACGGCCAGCAATACGGTTTGGCTTCCGGCCTGGCTGCAATCGAAAAGGTCCTGGCTAAGGCTCAGGCTGAGCTCGTGTCCATCCGGGTCGGAACTTCCGCCATCCAGCTGTTCTGCCGAGAGGCTTGCTGTGCCGGAATCATCCAGCTCAATGGTGATGGGCGTGCTGATGCACCCGGCTTCCGGCGGATTGTTGAGAATGATGCACTGGAAGCTGGCCAGGCCGTGTTCCGGGTTCTCTTTGGCACCTCCTGCTGATACGAAGGGGTCTTTGGCC
>CAYVVK010000577.1:0-4548 GCA_964454855.1 uncultured Phaeodactylibacter sp.
TGAACTATACGGCTCTGCCGTAATTGTAAACTTTATTTTTGGACAGTTACTTAGCTATTTACTCAAATTTTCTATCTTTTGCAAGTGTTGTCAGCCCCTATGGAGAGGCTGCCCGGGCTTATCGCCTTTGAAATTACACTATTTTAGGAAAATAGAATCCAAAAAATATGCCAAAAAATAATAAGGGGCTTTCTATAGATGAGCGCCTGGCTGCTCTGCGCGGAGAAATGGCCAAAGCCAGGCTGGATGCTTATCTGGTGCCCAGCAACGACCCCCATCAGAGTGAATACGTAGCCAGGCATTGGGAAAGCAGGGCCTGGATATCGGGCTTTACCGGCTCGGCGGGAATTGCAGTGATCACCCCAGATCATGCCGGGTTATGGACCGACTCGCGTTACTTCTTACAGGCGGAGCAACAGCTGGCAAACAGCGAATTTGCCTTACACCGCCAGAAAGTTCCCTATGCTCCCGAACATATCGGCTGGCTTCTGGAAAATTTGCCGGAAGGAAGCACCATCGGTTGTGATGGTAATGTCTTTTCCATGGCTCAGCTCCGCAGCCTGCACCGGCGGCTGGCGGCCAAAGGCATTTATATCGCTCATGAAGAAGATCTCATCGGACGCGTCTGGGGAAGCCGGCCGCCTCTGCCTCACGCCCCGGCCTTTGAGCTGGATGTAGCCTATGCCGGGCTGAGCCGGGCGAAAAAAATCCGGGGCATTCGGGAGAGGATGAATGATGCCGGTTACTATCTGGTGTCTACCCTGGACGATATTGCCTGGCTGCTGAATATCCGGGGCGCCGATGTGCCCTTCAATCCAGTGTGCATCAGCTATCTCATCGTCGGAAAGAATACGGTATACTGGTTTGTCGATGAAGAAAAGGTGCCCGATGCCCTTATGCAGCGCCTGGAGAAGGACGGGGTGGAAGTGCATCCCTATGAAGCAGTGGACGATTTCCTCGGAGAAATTTCTGCGAAGGAGGACGTCCTGTACAACCCTGCTTCCACCAGCGCCCGCCTTTACGAGGCTCTTCCGCAAGAGCAATGGCAGAGCAGCCCCAACCTCATCCAACCCCTTAAGGCGGTAAAGAACGATACGGAGATTAAGCATATCCGCCAGGCCATGCGCAAGGATGGCGCCGCCCTGGTAAAACTCTACCGCTGGCTCGATGATCAGCTGAAGGAAAGCACAGTGAGCGAATATGAGCTGGGCAGGCAGTTGGGCCGTTTCCGGAAACAACAGGGGGAGTATTTCGGAGAAAGCTTCAGCGCCATTGTGGGCTACGGCGCCAATGGCGCCATTGTACACTACCGGGCGGAAGAAGACAGTTGTGCGCAGATCCGCCCCGAAGGCATTCTGCTGCTGGACTCCGGAGGGCAATACCAGGAAGGCACCACCGATATTACCCGGACAGTGTCTCTGGGGAAAGCTACCGATGAACAGCGCCTGCACTATACGCTGGTACTGAAGGGCCATATCGCTCTGGCGCAGGCCGTTTTTCCCGAAGGGACTACCGGCGTCCAATTGGATATTTTGGCAAGACAGTACCTTTGGAAAGCAGGGCTAAACTACGGCCACGGCACCGGCCATGGGGTAGGCTTCTTCCTGAACGTTCACGAACCCCCGCAGGGCATTACGCCCAACCCGAACGGCGAAAGAGGCACCACGGCATTTCGGGCGGGTATGCTGACTTCTAATGAGCCGGGCTTCTATAAGACAGGCTCACATGGCATTCGTATAGAAAACCTCGTGCTGTGCGTGCGCGCCGAGGGCATGGAGATGGAGCAGGAGCAATTCTTGCGCTTCGAAAGCCTGACCCTCTTTCCCATTAGTACGCAACTGCTGGATCTCAGCCTGCTCAGCGAAGAAGAACGGGTATGGCTCAACGATTATCACCGTAAGGTGTTTCAAGAGTTGGCGCCACTGCTAAATGAAGAAGAGCAGGAGTGGCTGGCGGTGCGCTGCCAGGCGATTTAAATGGATAAAATGATTTCACTGACTACCAGGAAAGATATACGCAAGCTCAGCCTTGCTGAGCTGGAAGAGCTTTTTATTGCAGCCGGAGAACCGAAGTTCCGCGCCAAACAGGTGCATGAGTGGCTGTGGAAAAAAGGGGTGCATTCCTTTGAGGAGATGACCAACCTGTCGAAAAAACTGCGGCAGTATCTGTCTGAAAACTATACGATCAATGCCATCGCCGAAGATAAGGTGCAGCATAGTGCCGACGGCACCATCAAATCGCGCTTCCGCCTGCACGATGGCCACCTCATCGAATCGGTATTGATACCGGTGCCCGAAGACCGCCGCTTTACGGCCTGTGTGTCTTGCCAGGTAGGGTGTAGCCTGAGCTGCAAATTCTGCGCTACCGGCCGCATGAAGCGGCTGCGCAACCTCGATGCGGCAGAGATCTACGACCAGGTGGTGCTCGTCAACCGGCAGTCTGAAGAAACCTTCGGCCATCCGCTTACCAATATCGTCTACATGGGCATGGGCGAACCCCTTCTGGCCTACAAAAATGTCATGGACAGCATAGAAAAGCTCACTTCCCCGGAAGGGCTCAATATGTCTCCCCGCCGCATTACCGTGAGCACAGCCGGCATCGCCAAAATGATCCGCCGCCTGGCGGACGAGGAGGTCAAGTTCAACCTGGCCCTTTCCCTGCACGCCGCTGATGACCCGAAGCGCAATCAGATCATGCCCATCAACGAACAGAACAACCTGGAAGCACTCATAGAGGCCTTGACATATTTCTACCGCAAGACCAGAAACCGCATCAGCTACGAATACATCGCATTCCAGAATTTCAACGACAGCCTGGAAGATGCCGCTGGCCTGGCGGCACTCTGCAAGCATTTCCCCGTGCGGGTCAACATCATAGAATACAACCCCATCGACGGAGCGCCTTTCCTCAAATCCGCAGAGCACCGCATCGATGATTTTGCCCGATATCTGCGTGAACAGGGCGTCATGGTGACCGTCAGGCGCAGCCGCGGCAAAGATATCGATGCCGCCTGCGGCCAGCTGGCCAATAAGTGATCATTCCCGCTCTCCGAAAATAGAACGGGCGGTGTCCTCACTATAAAGAACACCGCCCGTTTGTTTTTTGCCAACTGCCTACCCCTCTCCCTTAAGCACGGCCTTATACTTTTCCGGGCTATTGAGCAATTCAATGGCCTGTTTTATTTCCGCATCATTGCGCAGGCCCATCTTGATCTTGCCTTCCTGATAATAATACCGGCTGGCAATTTCTTTCTCGATGAGGTCTGTGATAGTGGCTTCATTGGCCTGCAAGGCATTCTTTTTGGAGGCATCGATGGCCTCGTCCAGCGCCTGGAGGTTGGTGCTCAGTTCATAGCCTTCCTTCGTGCTGATGGCCTGCAGTTCCTTGAGCTCCTTCTCTGTTTCCGTATCGTAATCGAACTGGCGGGCTTCCAGGAATTTCACGAAACCGTCAAAGTCTTGAAAGCGGAATTCCTCGACCTCGGCGATCGATTCGTTTTCCAGGCAGAATTGCGTAACATAATCGAAGATGAGGTTCTGGCCCAGCAATCCCTGGATAATAGCGGCATCGGTGAACTTCTCCACCTTCAGGTCCGGCTTCACGCCTCCACCGTCCAGTACCGTACGGCCGTTGCGGGTCTTGAACGGGGTACGCTTGCTGTCGGGGATATCTACGGGCTCCCCGTCTTTGTATTCCACGCTCTGAATGCAGCGCCCGCTGGGAATATAATACTTGGCGGTGGTAAGCTTCAGTTTGGAGTTGTAACCGATATCGCGGGTATTCTGCACCAGGCCCTTGCCGTAGGAACGCTGGCCCATGAGTACGCCGCGGTCGTAGTCCTGTATAACCCCGCTAACGATCTCAGAGGCGGAAGCAGAGTGGTCGTTGATGAGTACTACAAGGGGGATATCGGTATCTACCGGCTGGTTCATGGTGCTGAAGCTGCGGTCCCAGTCCTTTACTTTTCCTTTGGTAGTGACGATGAGTTCGCCGCGCGGGAGGAATACATTGCAAACATTGACCGCCTCATTGAGCAGGCCGCCACCGTTGCCGCGCAGGTCAAAAATGACGCCTTTAAGGTTGGGGTCCTTGGCTTTGAGTTCCTTCAGGGCTTCGGCTACGTTGCTGCCCGCTTCCCGGGTAAAGGTGGTGAGGGCGATATAGCCGACACCATCTCTGATAGTGCCCTGATAAGGTACGTTAGGTACCTGGACCTCACCGCGCACCAGCGTGATGTCGAAGTCTTCCTCCTGCCCGGGCCGGCGGATGGTGAGCTCTACTGCCGTGCCGGGAAAGCCCCGCAGGATATTGTTGATGGCCTCGGGATCCTTATCTTTGGCATCTTTGCCGTCCACAGCGACGATCTTATCGCCGGGTTTCAGGCCGGCCTTGTCGGCTGCCTGGTCTTTATAAAGTTCGGTGATGGTCACAAAACCATCCATTTTCTGGCTGATGGCGCCGATGCCGTTGTACTTTCCTTCGGTCATGTAGCGCATTGACGATCATCAGGGCGCGGTAGTGATCACACAGGGAACGCAGCAAGTGCAG
>CAYVVK010000578.1:0-4544 GCA_964454855.1 uncultured Phaeodactylibacter sp.
ATTATCAGAGGTCAGCAAGTTTCCGAGGGCGGCGGTACTGCCGGAGGGGCTGCCGTCTACTTCCTTCACCAGCTGAATGCCGCCGCTGCCTCCGTTGGCGCTGAACACCAGCTTCAGGTAATTTTTCTGGTCGCCGGTGCCGATGAAAATGCCGAAAGACTGGAAGTCTTCCGGGGCCATGGGGTCGCCCGTGATGGGGTCGGCAAAGTAGGGTGACTCAAGCAGGGTATGTACGGTGAAGGGGGCTGATCCGTTATTGAGGCCGAACTGGAAGGCGTACTCCTGGTTGTCATTGTTGGCATAGGCATCGCCGGCCGGCACCTGTTCTATGGCCACTTTGCCGGCAGCACCGCCGAAGGCCATAAAGTCGGTGTCGAACTGGTTGAGGTAATCCGTACTGCCATTGGTCATTAAACCCGTAAAACCGACGCCAAAAAAGCCGGTGCCGGGGTCGTCATTCCAGAAAGGATAAATGACCGGGATGGTGGTGTTCATACCGTTGGAGGCATCAATGGCGAAGGCATCGTCCACATCCAGGATGCCGTCATCATCATCATCATCGTCGAGCAGGTCAGAGAGGAAGTCGCCGTCATTATCAGCAGGGGTGCTGCCCGCCGAGCAGATATTGGTGCCGTTGGCCACCTCATCGGCATTGCTGTAGCCGTCGTTGTCGGAGTCTACATTGGGGCTGTCGTAGCCTGCGTCTCCTACCTGAGGGCAGTCGCCAAAGTCGATGGGCTCGAAGACGGTAATATTGTCGGAGTTAAAAGTGGCCACCCAGATGGTGCCGGGGAATACGTCATTGTCGCCCTGGGCAGTGACATCCAGAGGCTGCAGGCCGAAGCCGCTGAATATGGCCTCCTTTTCAAGGTAGCTGTTTCCGTTGGCAGCAACCTTATAGCGGTAGATGTTGTGGTCGAAAGAAGCGGTGAGGATGTTGCCCTTCATGGCGCCGTTGAAATTGGAGGCCGTGTATTCCGTAATGCCGTTGGTGGAGGCATTTATTACGTCGACCTGGCCGGGCAGGCTCAGGTCAAAGGCCCGGTAAGGCGCCTGGCTGGGGTCGTCCGGAAACATGTTCATGTTCAGGCTGGAGTTGAAATAGCCGGACACGCCGTTGAGCAGGTCGGCGAAGTTGTATTCGGCAACAGCGGTCCAGACGCCGTTTATGTCTTCGTAAATGGGGATGCCGGCCTTGCCGGGAAAGGCGCGGATGGGCACGGGGTGCCCGCCGTAGTAACCCTGCCCCTGAATTTGATACAGCACATCTCCGTGGCCGCTGCTGCTGGATTCATTGAATTCGTTGGTGATGTACCATCCGCTGGGCAGGTCGTCGTCTGTCACCATGCCCTGTGCGTTGCCGTTGTTGTCATAAAGCAGGGGAAGGCCGCCCCAGCCGCCATTGGGGCCGTTGTCGGAGGTGAACAGCTCACCGTTTTCGGTAAAGACCACATCGTAGGCGTTGCGGTAGCCCGGAGAATATATCTGTACCGGGCCGCCGGGCTCCAGGATGGCCATATTGGCGCCGTTGTTGCCGCCGAAGGGGTCACCGATATCGATGGTGGCGTTGTACATGGGGTGGCCGGGGTCCGTATAGGGGAAGTTGGGGTGGGTATTGTCGATATCCTGCCGGGTAGGGTCGTTCAGGGTAGGCAGGTCATAGACGTATTTGGTGTTGGTGCGCGGGTCGGTGTACACCGTCATGTTGTTGAGCACATTCAGGTCCACCGACATCAGGGCGGCGGTGGTCCAGTATTCCGGGGTGCCGGAAAAGTTGTTGCCTGGTGCGCCCTTGTTGGTGTTGCCGCCGACCATGACATAGATAATGTTGTTGGCCTCGTCGAGGTCCAGGCCGTTGATGGAGTGGTTCTCCTCACAGCGGCCGAAGCCGCGGACGAGGTCCACTTTGTCCCAGCCCGTGCCGGTCTTCGTCAGGCGGGAGAGCACGCCGGAGTTGGTATCGAGGTTGACATCCGAGCCCACGGAGATCCGCCAGTCGGAGGAAGTCACATACAGGATCGGCTGAGAGGCCGTGCCGGTAACCATTATGCCGGTCACCTGCCGCTGGGTGTTGGTGTTCAGCGTGCCGTCGTCATTGTGGTTGGGCGTGTCGTTCTTGACCAGGTTGATGGTTTCCGTATTCGTTACCGTATAAGTGGCCGGGCCGGTGGTTTTCTCCCGGTCGATGGTATATACGATGATCTGGCCGTTCTTGGTGCCGATGTAGAGCCGCCCGTCCGGGCCGAACTGCAGAGAAGTGGGGTTGTTAATGGATTCTCCGATCAGGTTCGAAGACTCGAAGCTGAAAGCCTGGCCGGCCAGCGAGTGGGAGAAAAGCGCGAATAGCAGGATTAACGCAATGTTTCCGGTGGGTATAACCCTTTTACGGTGTAGAAGATCTGCTTTCATAGTTGATTCTTGATTATATTAACATTAGTGTTAATGTTTATCAAAAAATACCTTAAGCGTGCTTGCTTATGATAAACGGGGGTAGAGTCAGTAAATAGGGGAATAGGCTAAGCGTACCATAAAAGCAGATGTAAAACAATTCATCGGATGACTGCCTTTAGGTAAGTTCTTTGGAAGGCTCTTATCAAATAGAGCCCTGAAATTTGACTACAGATATGGAAAAAGCCGGACAGTAGAAGGGATTGGTGGTGCCGGAGCAAAATTCCAAATCGGTAAAAATTATATTCTGGCGCTTATTGTACTAATGGGGTGGGAGCGCCCTTCCTGCTTTGAAAAATAGGAAAAAAAACCATTTATTTCATGTCTTTTCTTCCATTTTCTTTCTCAGGGAATTAAAATTTTCCGATTCTCTTTCTTCTGTTACGGGAAAGGATAGGATAAGGTTTCAATATTCTGCCGTAAATTCTGCAATTCAAACTTCCAGCCACAATAACCACTGCCGGAGAAAAAAAATAGCCCCGTGGAATTCGCAAATTCCACGGGGCCAATGGTAATGGGCTAACCGTATGTACCTACGGCATCATTTTCAGGAAGCGGACGACCTGCCGCTCTTCGCCGTCGATATTTACTTCGATGAAGTAAGTACCTGGTGACAGCCTGCCGGTATTCCAGCGCAAGCCACCGGCGGGAATCTCATCGACTTCCCGCAGCTCTATGGCCTCACCGAGGCTGTTGAACAGGCGCATGCTCACCGGTGCTTCGGTGCTGCGGCTGAACTCCAGGAATATTTCATCCTGTGCCGGGTTGGGGAAGAGGTTGATGTTCAGCGGTGCGTGCTCCGGCTGTACTTCGGTGACTGTTCCCGGAGGTAGCGTACGGCCGAGGCCCTGAATGTCCCCTTCGAGGACTACATTGCTGAATATGGCTTCTACCTGGCTGTTGAGCTTATTGGAGAAAGCGGCCATACCCAGGTAAACGCAATCGTCCAGGTTCGGGAAGGATACCAGGCCACCGACTACCTGAGTGAAGTTTATCCCATTGTGAGACTTCAGTATCTGTACTCTGGTGTCGCTGTTGTTGTGGGTAACCACCAGGCGCAAGTAATTGACATTAGCTTCGAAAGCCTGGTACACCTGCTTGTTGGCGCCGGCCGCAGGGCGTATTTCACGGCGGAGCAGAGAAACGCCCAGCTGTTTAAAGGCACCCAGCATCGGAGCACCGGGGTCCGTTGATCCCCTCATGACCAGGCCGGCAAAGCCGTCGCGGCCGATCTCCTCGATCTTGACAGTGATGGAACCATTGCCGCACAGCTGCTGGTAGGCGAAGGCCTGCGCATCTGCCGTACCCGTGCCGCCTACAGCGCCACCGGTGATGGTGAACTCGCCGTCGCAGGGATAGTAGCTGTAGTCATTGCCAAGGCCGGGATTGCCGATGTCGGCGGTAGACCAGCCATCGGGCAGGGCAGTGCCTGGTTCCACAGAGATGTTCAGGCTGCACTGCTTGTCGTTGCCCGCCTCATCACTGATGGAGACTTCTACGGAGTAAGTCTGGCCCTCATCGGAGCAATCGAAGTTGCTCGGTGAGATGTAGTCCAGAGAATAGCCGCAGTTGTCACTGGTCTGGCTCAGGTCGAGCACATCGGCCAGTTCCAGTGAGTAGGTGCCATCGAGCGACAGGTATACGGTCTTGTCGGGCAGGCAGGAGATTACCGGGTCGGTATCATCCACTACACTGACGGTGAATGGGCAGCTCGTGGGGTTGCCGTCGTCGTCCATCGCGGTGATGGTGACGGTATGGTTCCCTTTGCCAAGCGGCGTACCCGGAGCCGGGCTCTGGCTGATAGTGGGAGTAGCATCGCAATTGTCAGTGGGCGACACCAGGCTGGTGTAATCCGGCAGCATGAACTCGCAGTCCGCGTCCAGGGATTCTACCTGATTGCCCGGGCAGGCCATGGCCGGCCCTTCGTTGTCATTCACCTGTACGATGAAGGAGCAGGCCGTGGAGAGGCCGGCGGCATCGCTTGCCGTGTAGGCCACTGTAGTGCTACCCACGGGGAAGAAATCACCCGGGTTATGGCTGTTGGTAAAGCTGGCCACGCCTACATTATCGGAAGCCGTGGGTGCCGTCCAGCTGAC
>CAYVVK010000579.1:0-4531 GCA_964454855.1 uncultured Phaeodactylibacter sp.
GTCTTGCGACGCCTACTTTCACCGCGCTTCCCAGGCCGTAGCCCAGTGCCCAGCTCATGTAAGTGCCGTCGGAAGCGGTGGTGGCGCCATTTAGCTGGTCCCAGCGCGCGCCGGCCTGTATGATGTTGTAAAAGGAATACGCTCCCAGTTTCAGGGAGGCATTGGCGTAGAGGGCATCATTGGCCGCCAGTTCGAAGCGGTTGTACCCGTGTTTGACAATGTTGAGCAGGCCAATGGGCACACCGCTCACCGTATCCGCTACATTGATCAGGCCGATCTGAAAGCCATCCACCCTTTTACCGACATTGAGCAGGGCGCTGGCCTGCCCGCCCCTTACATCACCGGCAATATTGAAGACGGAAGCGATCTGTGTTCTTGTCAGCCCACCGGAGGAATTGAACAGGCTGGCTATCTGCAGGCCGTCTGCCTTTCCCGCTGATATATTGAATAAACCTGCCGCCTGTACGCCGGCCATGTCCCCATTGGAGACGTTCACCAGGCCGGCCGCCTGTACCGCCTTGGCGTCCCCCGCCACATTGATCAGGCCGGCCGCCTGAACCCCTACGGTAGAGTCGCGGTTGATATTAAACAGGCCTCCTACCTGAGTACCCGTCATTTTCCCGCCCACGCGGCTGCCCAGCCCGGCAACCTGCACGCCGCGCACGTCGTTCTTTACATTATTGACGATGCCGCCCACTTCTACACCGTCCACTCCGCCATTCGTTCCCCACAGCAAATTGACGGATACCCTGTTCGTGATCTCATTGCTGCGCAACGCATTGGTGCCGACGAAAGGCAGCAGGGAGATCTGTGCCAGGCGGGTGTCGCCGGCAGTTTGCCTTTGTTCGGCCTCTTCTGCTATGGCCACTTCAGGGGGCGGAAGGCGATAGATGTCGAAGTTGACCTTCTTGTAGCTGTCTCCCCCGCCATTCTTTAACACTTTTTGCTTTTCGGACTGGCTGATGGGAGAGAGAAAGCGCTTGAGGCGTTCCCTTTCCGCGGCCATGCCGTGGTCCACTTTGGGTTCACTGGGGTATATGGGGCTGGTTTGTTTCACTTTTGGGGGCCGGGTTTCGAGTTGCCCCAGCTGCCGGGTTTCCGGCCGTTTGTCCCCTCTGAGGAGGACCTGGCCACCGGCGGCCGCGAATTTCAGGGGCACCTGGCTGCTAATGTCTTCCAGGGCGGTGTAGAGGGGTTCGTTCACCACATTAAGGCTAACGTGCCGCTCTACGGGGATGAAATCCGGGCTGTAGGAAAAGCGCACCTTATAGGCCTGGCTGATGTCCTGCAGGACAGCCCCCAGCGGCTCGCTGGTGTAGCGCAGGGTAACGCGCTGCTCCAGCGGCTGGGCCTGCAGCCCGGAGGCAGCAGCCAGCACAAAAAGGGAGAATAACAGTCGGATGTTTTTCATAATTGATGGTGCGCTTCTTACTAATTTATCTGCAATTGGAAGCATCGCCGTCGATGACGATGGTATTTCCTTCGCGGCTCACCTTCATATCCATGGTAAAGGTGAAGGCGGCCAGTATATCTTCGAGTTTCGGGTCGGGATAGCTGCCGATGAAGGTACAATTGAGCAGTTCCGGGTTGGCCAGTTCGACATCCACCTTAAAATGGCGTTCCAGAGCTTCCACTACATAGGCCATTTTGATCTTATCAAATTCCAGGCGCTGTGTTTTCCAGGAGGCGGCATTGGAAATGGGCACCTCCTCTACTGTTTCTTCCTGCTTGTGGTACACCCCCGCTTCTCCGGCCTCCAGAAGGACCTTTTTCTGCTCATCGCTGGCTTTTTGCAGCGCCACTTTACCGCTTTGCACGCTCACGGCCACCTCTTCCTCCCCCGGGTAGGCCCGGACGTTGAAAGCGGTACCGAGGACGGTGGTGGCCGTTCCTTCGGCCTCGATGGTAAAGGGTTTTCCGTTCAGCTTTGTCACTTCGAAGAAGGCCTCTCCGGTAAGGAGCACCCGGCGTTCCGTAAAATCGGCGGGGTAGGCCAGTTCGCTGTTTTCGTTCAGGGCTATCATACTGCCGTCGGGCAGGCTTATTTCCTGCCGTTCTCCGGCGGCTGTCTGTATGCTCACCATGGGAGCGGTTTGTTCGCCGGCGGAGAAGAAGAGCCAGTAGCCCCCCGCCAGTAGCAGCAGTGCGGCCGCAGCATACTGCAATAATCTGCGCAGCGGCCCTATGCGAACGATCTTGCCTTCACCCCGGCCGGAACCGGAGGGCGGCTGCTCGTTCTGTTTCCCTGGTTCTTCCTCCAGCCTGCTCTCCAGGGCGGCCCAGGCGGCGGCAGTGTCCACTTCGAGGGGTTCCTCCTCGTATTCGGCTGAGATCCCCCAAAGCCGGGCCATCTCATCGAAGAACTTTCTATTGGCATCATCGGCCTCCACCCATGCCATCAGCTCCGCCTTATCCTCAGCGTTGATGTTGCCGGAGAGGTGCCGGCCGATAAGCCCTATGTAGTTTTTGTTCTTCATCGTTTAGTTTCACTTTCCGCTAATAGGATGTATGCCTCCGGGGGATACCCCTATGCTAATGAAAAATTTTTTTCTTTTTTGTCGGGTGGGCCGGGTCATCTTATAATGTCACATTGAGATACCCCTGCAGGCGTTGGCGCAGTATTTTCAGGGCTTTCCCCATTTGATTTTCCACCGTTTTGACAGAAATGCCCATCTGCTCGGCGATCTCCTTGTAGGTCAGCTCTTCGAAACGGCTGAGTTGGAAGACGGCGCGGCATTTGGGAGGCAGGGTGTTGATGGCCTCTCTGATGTTCTCTTCCAGCTCGGCATGCAGGTATTGCTGTTCGGCGCTGGCCTCGGTGCCGGCTTCCATTTCAGGCTGAAATTCATCTTCTTCGTAGCGCTTGTTGCGGCGGAGGTAGCCGAGGGCTTCATTGATGGCCATGCGGCGGAGGTAGGCGGAGAGGGAGGAATTGATCTCGATGCTGTGGCGCTTTTCCCAGAAGCGGAGGAAGACTTCCTGCGCCAGGTCTTCAGTAGTGCCCTGGTCGCGAATGAAACGCTGGATGGCCTGGCAGGCCATGGGATAATACTCCTGGAACAATTCTTTCAGAGCTGTCCGGTCGTTAGATTTTAGGCGGGTTAATATGTCGTTGGTGTTTTCTTCTGACATTTTTAAGCCTGCTGCTTATTTGAGTGCGTCCATTTAAACTGGCCACAACATTACGGTTATTCTGCTACAAAAATACAAAGCCTTCGACGGAATAAGGTTATTTTTCGAGCGAATCGCAAAATACGGGAGCTGAATTGCAGCCCGGCTTATTGGGCGGCAAGAGCCATTTTCTTCTGCTCCTGCATGCGGAGAGGCCGATACATCCGTAAATTTTAATTATATTACCTCAACTGAGAACCTGACACATGATCTATCCATACCTGCGTTACGGCCTCATTGCGCTCTTTCTGGGGCTGGGCCTGCTCCTGCATCTGCAGCTGGGCCTGGCTCAGGCCTGGTACCTCTATCTGGCAGGGCTGTTATTGCTGCTCTCCCATTTGCTGTTCGGCAGTGTCTGGCTGGCCTTCAGTTTCCTGAAAAGGGGCCGGCCGGAGGTAGCCGACAAGCTGCTGCGGCAGGTGTGGAACCCTGATTGGCTCATCCGCCGCAACCGCGCCTACTACTACTTCACCCTCGGCATGCTGCATCTGCAGTACAAGCGCCTTCAGGATGGGGAAAAACACCTCCGCCAGGCCGTGGAACTGGGCCTGCAGCGCCCCAACGACAATGCCCTGGCCTACCTCAACCTGGCGCACATTTACTATGTGGAAGCCCAGGCGGGAAAGGCTCGCGAGGCCATGAAAAAGGCACGCAGCTTCAACCCCACTGACCTGATGATAAAAGACAAGCTCGAAAAACTGGGAAAGGCACTGGCCGCACAGAATTGAGCCCTGTAGATCAAGCTTTAAGGGTGTCGTATTCTGAGCGGCTAATTCGGGCTGGCCGCAACTGCTAAACACTATTACCGCCCAAGCTGTTAGCACAATACAAACAATTCGCTACCTTTGCGGATATCACAAAAAACATAACCCACTAGATGTTTACAATAAACATATACCTGAAATTTGCGCTCATTGCCATCGGCCTGATCGGTGGCACGGCGCTGTGGATCGCCTTTGGCGTGTGGTACGGCATCTGGTTCGTCCTGATGGGCGTCATCCTGCTGGCTACCTATATCCTGCTGGGCACGGTACAGTCTGCCGCCATCAAGATGCAGAATACCGATTTCGAGGGCGCCGAGAAGCGCCTCAATCTCATCCTCAAGCCGGAATGGCTGTACGCTACCAACCGCGCCTATTACTACATGATCAAAGGCTCGATCGCCCTGGCGCAGAAGGATGTGGAAGAAGGGGAAAAATGGCTCAAAAAGGCCGAAGAGGTGGAAGTACCCACCGATAATGAAAAGGCCATGCTGCAACTGCAACTGGCCAATATCGCCGTTTCCAAGAATAAGTGGAAGCAGGCAGAGCTCCACTTCCGCAATGCCAAGCAGTGCAAGATAACCGACCCCAACATCAAG
>CAYVVK010000580.1:0-4497 GCA_964454855.1 uncultured Phaeodactylibacter sp.
CGGGCAGAGCTGCCGCGCCAGTTTAATGGGCATGGCGGAGTGCACGCCGAAGGCGCGGGCCTCGTAGCTGCAGGAGGCCACTACGCCGCGCGCACTCGTCCCCCCGATGATCAGTGGCTTGCCCTTCAGGGCGCTGTTGCGTAGCTGCTCGACGGACACGAAGAAGGCGTCGAAGTCGAGGTGTAAGATCGCTCGTTCAAACATGTTGGTTTATTTTCTCTAGTATGTGTCGCTGAACAGAGGCTCCATGGTAAAGGCCAAGTTTTCAATTTCAGGAACTGGAAAACAACTGCTTTTGCACCGCTGAAGCCAGGAGCAAAGTGGCCATTCAATCCTTCAATCCCTCATTCCTTCGCCTACTCTGCTTTCGGGGATAGCGAAGCAAATGTAAACCCTTTTGTTTTTAGAAACAAATAGTTTTATTCCCTATAATCGGCAATCCGTCGCATATCTGCCACACATTCAATCAGGGGCTCCGCCCGCAAACAATACGAACAAATGTTCGTTTTTACGATGAAAACCTTTATCTTTGCAGCGTATTAAGCAGGGATAAAAGGTAGGAGAAAAGAAGTATTCTTATTGTGTATTCGATCCTTCATTCCCCGATTAAATCCCTGAGAAGAAAAGGCAAGAACCATGGATCCTAAGCAAAAAGCCCTCGAAGAACAATTCCAGGCGCGTATCGACGCCGAAGAAAAGATAGAGCCGAAAGACTGGATGCCGGAAGAATACCGGCAGACGCTCATCCGGCAGATCTCCCAGCACGCGCATTCCGAGATCGTCGGCATGTTGCCGGAAGGCAAGTGGATCAGCCGTGCGCCCTCTCTGCGCCGCAAAGTAGCCCTGCTGGCGAAAGTGCAGGACGAGGCCGGCCACGGGCTATATCTCTACGGCGCCGCTGAAACCCTGGGCGCCGAGCGCGGGGATCTCATCGACGAACTCCACGAAGGGAAAGCCAAATACAGCAGTATTTTTAATTATCCGGCCCTGAGCTGGGCAGATATTGGCGCCATCGGCTGGCTGGTGGACGGCGCTGCGATCATGAACCAGGTGATGCTGACCCGCACTTCCTACGGGCCCTATGCCCGCGCCATGGTCCGCATCTGTAAGGAAGAAAGTTTTCACCAACGCCAGGGATATGAGATCCTGCTTACCCTCTGCCGGGGCACGGAAGCCCAGAAACAGATGGCGCAGGATGCCCTCAACCGCTGGTGGTGGCCCTCCCTGATGATGTTCGGCCCCAGCGATAAGGATTCTACCCATACCGCCCAGTCCATGAAATGGAAGATCAAACGCAAGACCAACGACGAATTGCGCCAGCAGTTCGTGGATGTGACGGTGCCGCAGGCGGAATTCCTCGGTATCGAGATCCCCGACCCGGACCTGAAATGGAACGAAGAAAGCGGGCATTACAGCTTTGGCGAGATCGACTGGGATGAATTCTGGCAGGTCGTCAAAGGCCATGGCCCCTGCAACAAGCAGCGCATGAAAGCCCGTATCAAAGCGCATGAAGAAGGCGCCTGGGTGCGCGAAGCCGCTCTGGCCTATGCCGAGAAACGCCGCAAGCGCCAGGAGCAACAACAGGCGGAGCCGCAGGTGGCGTAGCCGGTGCCGCTTGGCGGCTGCAGCCCGCGTAGAGCATTAATTTTGAAAAAAGCGATCATGACAGATAAAACCAATAAAAAGAACTGGCCCCTCTGGGAAGTATTCATCCGCAGCAAGAGCGGCCTGAGCCACAAGCACGTCGGCAGCCTGCACGCCGCCGATGCCGAGATGGCCATAGAAAATGCCAGAGATGTGTACACCCGCCGCAAGGAGGGGGTAAGCATCTGGGTGGTGGAATCCAAATACATCACTGCCTCCAGCCCTAACCAAAGCGAATCTTTATTCGACCCAGCTGATGATAAGGTATACCGCCACCCCACTTTTTATAACCTGCCCGATGAGGTGAAGCATATTTAAGCTACCATGACGAAGCAAGAAGCCCATTTCGAGTACTTACTCCGCCTTGGCGATAACGCCCTTATCCTGGGCCACCGCCTCTCCGAATGGTGCGGCCACGGGCCCATCCTGGAGCAGGACATCGCCATGACCAATATCGCCCTCGACCAGGTAGGCCAGGCGCGCAGCCTGCTCAAACATGCCGGTGAAGTGGAGGGCGAGGGGCGCAATGAAGACCAGCTCGCCTACCTGCGCGACGTGCAGGAGTACCGCAACCTGCTTCTCCTGGAGCTGCCCAATGAAGATTTCGCCTACACCATCACCCGCCAGTTCCTCTTCGACACTTTCAACTTCTACCTGTACGAACAGCTCCGGCACAGCGCCGACGAGCAGCTGAGCGCCATCGCTGAGAAATCCATTAAAGAAATAGCCTACCACCTCCGCTACAGCTCCGAATGGGTGATCCGCCTGGGCGACGGCACCGAAGAGAGCCACCAGAAAATGCAAACCGCCCTGGATGATCTCTGGCCCTACACCGGAGAGCTGACGGCAGCAGATGAAGTGGATAAACTCATGCTCGATCTCGGCATCGGCGCCGATCTTGGCACCATAAAAAAACAATACGGCGAAAAGGCCAGCGCCATCCTGCAGGAAGCCACCCTGCGGCAACCCACCGCCCAATACATGCACAGCGGCGGTAAGAACGGTAAGCTCCATACCGAATACCTCGGCTTCATTCTGGCGGAGCTGCAGTTCGTGCAGCGCGCCTACCCGGGGATGGAATGGTAATTTCGTGTATTCGCTCTGCCCGCTGTAGCCCCTACGGGCTCGCGAACGAAACGCCGTTTTCTTTGTACGGCCGAGCGTCCACGCTCGCCCGTGCACCGCAATACAAAGCCTAAATCTGTCCGCCTACTTATACTCAATCTATCTTTCCTCTCCTCCCATCCTTCTTGCTCTCAGAGCAGAACCCCCCCCCTTTTCCGATCCGGTTTGGCAACCGAAAAAGCCTCGGTTTTTTCCGGTACCTCCAGGTACAAGGGATAATCCCCAACCTGACTTAATTAAAAACCAAACTAAAGCACTTATATTTGTGAGCATATTGGATTGGGAAAACACCAGAAGGCCAACTATATTCATGAGAGAAGTAATCGATCTTTACCGAAACGTCATCATTCAGATCGCCACTCCGTACAGCACAGGGACGGGTTTCTACCTGAAGGGCCCCAACCTGATCGTCACCAATGAGCATGTCGTTCGGGGCAACCGCGAAGTGATCATCGAAGGAGAAGGCCTGGAAAAACAACTGGTCAAGGTCATTTACGCCGACCCCAAGTACGACCTGGCCTTTCTGGAAGTTCCGGACTCGGCCAGGCTGCCCGAGATCGGGCTGGATGTGGAGGCAAAGATGGCGGAGGGGGATCAGATACTGGCCATCGGCCATCCCTTCGGGCTGAAGTTTACGGCCACTCAGGGCATTGTGTCGAGCACGGTGCACGAGCAGGAAGGTGTGAAGTACATTCAGCACGATGCGGCCCTCAATCCCGGCAATAGCGGCGGGCCGCTGGTCAGTAATGCCGGCCAGGTGATAGGCATCAATACATTCATCATCAAGGACGGCGATAATATCGGCTTTTCCCTGCCCGCCGTTTACCTCGATGAGGCCATCCGCGATTTTCAGGCGGCCGACGGCGGCGTGCGGGTACGCTGTGAGGCCTGCAGCAATATCGTTTCCGAAGAGACGGTGGAGAACGACAAATACTGCCCGCACTGCGGCGCCAAAGTGGAGCTGCCCTCCAAGGCCGAAGATTTCCAGCCGGTAGGGGTTGCCCTGACGGTGGAAGAACTCCTGGGCCGCGCCGGCCACGACGTACGCCTGTCCCGCCGTGGGCTCAATAACTGGGAGATACAGCAGGGCAGCGCCCGTATCAATATCTCCTATCACGAAGAAACCGGCCTGATCACCGGCGACGCTTACCTTTGCCTCCTGCCCCAGGACAACATCAAACCCCTTTACGAGTACCTGCTGCTGCAAAATTACCAGGAAGAGGGGCTCACCTTCAGCATTAAGGGCAGAGACATCATCCTTTCCTTGCTTATATACGACCGCTACCTCAACCTTAGCACCGGCATGAAACTCTTTAAACACCTCTTCAGCCGTGCCGATTTCTACGACAATATACTCGTTGAAAAATACGGTGCGCACTGGAAATATGAGGAAGGGGAAGAAAGATGAGAAGGAGGGCCATTGCGCTAAAGCCCGCCTCCTCCATAATAATTAAAACCCAGGTGGCGTTTATTGGGCAGGTTTGGTGGCAGTGGGCAGTGGGCAGTGGGCAGTGGGCAGTGAGCCGGTTCAGGAAGGAAGTTTTGACATATAAAAATTGTTAATATCCGTATATTTCAGTAAATATGCGGTCTTGAATTTTGAGGGGTTGTCCGCGAGGGCCCCAATGGAATATTCGCGCTGCGAATTCCATAGGGTAAGCGTGTTTTAACACAATTTATTCGCCGTGTTTGCCGAACATTCGTTATTATTGTGTCCTGATTAGGTGA
>CAYVVK010000581.1:0-4490 GCA_964454855.1 uncultured Phaeodactylibacter sp.
GGGGCCCCGCCGCGAAAGCCTGCCTGCCGCTGGGCCAACGGCAGCCCCGCGCCCTGAAGATACAACGGCCGGACACGGTACAAACGGCCATTCGCGTGGGGCGGCGCCTCTTTAACCGCCAGCATGAGGATTATAAGGGGCTTTACGTGCTGAACACCATACTGGGCGGCTATTTCGGCTCCCGCCTCATGGACAATATCAGGGAGGAAAAGGGGTACACCTATAATATATATTCCTCGCTGGACGCCATGCACTACGATGGCTGCTTTTATGTAGGCACGGAGGTCGGCAATGAGTTTGCCGAAGACACCCTGCGGCAAATATATCTCGAAATGGAACGTTTACAGCAGGAGCCCGTACAAGAAGAAGAGCTGGATATGGTGCGAAACTACCTCATGGGCAATTTCCTCACCATGCTCGACGGCCCGTTCAATGTGTCGGAGGCCATTCGCACCCAGGTGACGGAAGGCCTGCCTGCTTCCTGTTTCGAGGACTTGGTACAAACGGTACGAACCATCAGCGCAGCAGAACTTCAACAGCTCGCCCAGCGTTATTTAGGCCGGGAGGACATGTGGGAGGTCATTGTTGGGGTGTAACAAGTCTCAATACGATCTTAATTGCATTAATCACAGGGCTTTATTTCCTTTTTCCGCAAAATTTGCGTTGTTTTGCGGCGTATATTGAGGATCAAACACAGACCCCCAACACGCAGTCAGTTTTTTTTTAAAAACTCGGAGAACGGCTTAAATGAAATTGTTCAGCTTTTTTACCCAAGAACTTGCCATCGACCTGGGTACTGCCAATACGCTTATCATACAGGACGGGCAAATCGTTGTTGACGAACCATCTATCGTAGCTATCAACCGCCGCACTGGGGAAACCATTGCCGTGGGCAATAAAGCTATGCAGATGCACGAAAAGACCCATGAAAACATCAAGACCGTGCGCCCGCTCAAAGACGGCGTAATTGCGGACTTCCAGGCTGCGGAAAGCATGATAGAAGGCATGATCAATATGATCGGCCGCCGCCGCCGGCTCTTCTCGCATATGAAAATGGTCATCTGTATTCCATCGGGAATTACCGAAGTGGAAAAACGCGCTGTTTTTGACTCTGCCGACCATGTGGACTCCAAGGAAACTTATCTCATCCACGAGCCCATGGCCGCCGCCCTTGGCATCGGCCTGGATGTAGAAGAGCCTGTGGGGAACATGATCATCGATATTGGCGGCGGCACTACCGAGATCGCCGTGATCGCCCTTTCCGGAATCGTCTGCGACCAATCCATCCGCATTGCCGGCGATGAGTTCACCAGTGACATCATGAGCTATATGAAGCGGCAGCACAACATCCTGATTGGAGAGCGCACTGCCGAAAAGATCAAAATACATGTGGGCTCGGCCCTTCACGAGCTGGATGAAGCCCCCGAGGAGTATGCGGTCAACGGGCGCGACCTGATGACCGGCATCCCAAAGCAGATCCGCATTTCCTACAGCGAGATCGCCCACTCCCTGGATAAGTCCATTTCCAAGATCGAGGACGCCATTCTCAAAGCCCTGGAAACTACTCCCCCGGAACTGGCTTCCGACATTTACCGCACGGGGATATACCTGACCGGAGGCGGCGCCCTTCTGCGCGGGCTTGACAAGCGCATTGCCCAAAAAACGAAACTTAAGGTCCACATCGCGGAAGACCCGCTTCGGGCCGTGGTGCGCGGAACCGGCATCGCGCTTAAGAACACAGATCGCTTTTCTTTCCTCATCGACAGGAAGAGCGTCTGATTTTTTTGCGAAAAATAAACCCTCATTGCCATGCGGGGCCTTTTACAATTGTTTGCAGCCTATGGAGGCTCTATTCTCTTCGTGTTGCTGGAGGCCTTATCCATATTCATGATCATTCAGTTCAATCAGCCGCAGGGGAAAATATTTGATCATTCCTGGGGGCTCTTTACCGCCTACTTCGACCAAAAAGTAAGCAGTATCACAGAATTTGCCGGAATGAAAAAGGAGGTCCTGAAACTGAGAGGCTATACGGCCCGGTTGAAGGAGAAACAGCTGAATGCCCTGTACTCCAATGCCCTCAACCGCGATTCCATAGTCAGTGA
Source organism: uncultured Phaeodactylibacter sp. (assembly GCA_964454855.1). Classification (GTDB taxonomy): domain Bacteria; phylum Bacteroidota; class Bacteroidia; order Chitinophagales; family Saprospiraceae; genus CAYVVK01. The sequence continues at coordinate 2,103 of CAYVVK010000581.1, forward strand.
CTCCCTCCAGCCGATCTATCGTTACATTGCCGCCGGGGTGATCAGCAATTCCATTGCCAGCGATGACAATTACCTGCGCCTCGACCGGGGAAGCCGGCATCAGGTAGCGCCGCATATGGGCGTCATTAGCGAAGAGGGCATCGTGGGTATCGTGCGGGATGTGACCGAACACTACAGCCGGGTGATGTCTATATTGCACAGCCAGTCGAGGATCAACGCCAGCATTAAGAGCAACAACTACTTCGGCACCCTGGTATGGGATGGCGAAGACCCGCTGCGAATGCAACTCACGGCCATTCCCAAACACGCTGAAGTTGTGGAGGGAGATACGGTGATCACCAATGGCTACGGGCAACTCTTCCCGCCGGGCATTGTCATAGGCACGGTAGAAGAGTCTGATGTAGACCCGGGCAAAAACTTCTGGACCATCAACATCTTATTGCGGGAAGACCTGGCCAAAATCAGGAACGTTTATGTGGTCAAACACCTCATGGAAGAGGAACATGAAGCCTTAGACAAAAGCGCCGATGAGTAATGTCGTTTTTGCCAATATCATCCGCTTTGTCGCCATCCTGCTTCTACAGGGCCTCATCCTGAAGAGGGCTGCCTACGGCTGGGTGGGCCCGATATTCATCCACCCGGTCGTCTACCCCCTGTTCTTTATATTGCTGCCACTGCGTACCCCGCGCCCTTTATTGCTGCTGCTGGCCTTTGCGCTGGGCCTTGGCGTAGACGTTTTCTATGATTCCTGGGGAGTACATGCCGGCGCCAGTGTTTTTTCCGCCAACCTGCGTTCCTGGGTGCTGGGCAAGCTGGAGCCGCGAGGTGGTTATAACGTCAACTTCAGCCCCACGCAGGTGCGTATGGGTAGCCGCTGGTTTTATTCCTATGCCGGCATCATGATGGCGATACATCTGCTGGCCTATTACGGGCTGGATTATTTTTCACCTTATTTTCTGGGGCAGATACTGATAAAATCGCTTTTTAGCTTCATTCAGTCCATGATTTTTATTATTATCGTGATGCACATTTTTAAACCAAAAAATTAAGGCTTGTGTCGGCCCTGACCCGCAATCGGCAGTACATTATTCGGTTATTCTTCATACTGGCCTCGGCCGTTCTCGTAATCCGGGCCCTGGAATTGCAGTTGGTGGATGCCTCCTATGGTTCGCGAGCCGATGCTACGGCTATTGACGAGTACACCATCTACCCTTCTCGCGGCACCATTTACGACCGCGATGGCAACATTCTGGTGTACAATGACCCCATGTACGACCTCATGGTGACCTACAACCAGATGGACACAGATATGGACACGGCCACCTTCTGTGAACTGCTGGGCATTTCCCGGAAGTATTTCGAAGAAACCCTGGATAAGGATTGGAGCAAGGACCCGCGCTATTCCAAATCCGTCCCCTTCCCTTTTCTCACCAAGATCTCAGCCAGAGACTTCGCCCGCTTCCAGGCGCGCCTGTATCAATTTCCGGGTTTTCGGCCGCAATTGCGCCACGCCCGGGGATACCCCCATAAAAACGCTGCCCATCTGCTGGGATATATCCGGGAAGTGAACCGCGAGGAGGTCGACAATTCCAATGGCCAGTATAAGCCCGGCGATTATATCGGCACCGGCGGATTAGAACTCTACTACGAAGATACCCTCCGCGGGCAGAAGGGGAAGAGCCTCATCCTGAAAGATAATCTCGGGAGAGACATGGAACCCTACCTGGGAGGAAAACTGGACCAGAAGCCCGTCTCCGGAAAAGACCTCATGACCACCATCAAGCTGGAGCTTCAGGCCTATGGCGAAGAGCTCATGCAGAATAAAATCGGCAGCATCGTGGCCATCGACCCCAAAACCGGGGAAGTACTGGCCATGGTCAGCACGCCCACCTACGACCCCAACATCCTGGCTATCGGCCGCGACCGGGGCCAGGCCTACAGCGGCCTGCTGCAGAACCCCAATAACCCCTTGTTCGACCGGTCGATAATGGCCCAGTATCCTCCGGGCTCACTGTTTAAACCTATTGTAGCTTTAATCGGCCTGCAGACAGGGGCCCTGCAACCCGACCGCTCCATCTCTTGCCGCGGCGCCTATTACTACGACGGCATGCGGCTGACCGGCTGCCACGGCCACCCCAGCTGTTACAACGTGGAAACTGCCATTCAGTATTCCTGCAATGCCTATTTCGTGACGGCCTTCCGCGAGATCGTAGATAAGAAAGGGGGCTTTTACAATCCTGCCGAGGGCCTGGATGAGTTCAATTCCTATCTCAGCCAGTTTGGCCTGGGCAGGAAACTGGGTATCGACCTGCCGCGGGAAAAGAAGGGCTTCTTCCCCACTTCACAGTTCTATACCGATTACTTCAACCGCCAGCAGGAAGGCCAAAA
>CAYVVK010000582.1:0-4472 GCA_964454855.1 uncultured Phaeodactylibacter sp.
CGTAAATACCGTGAAAGTGGGCATTGCCCTTACTTTCACCTGCCATGGGCTGTACGCCATTGGCTACTATCCGCGGCCCGGAAATTTCCAGGAAATGACGATGAACATACTTGGTGTGGATGAAACGGGCGTCCGGTATTTCCTGAATACAGCAGGCATCCTGGATTTTCTGGCCAGTTTACTCCTGTTTTTTCCCGGAAGGTGGGCGACGGGCGCACTAGCCTACACGGCATTCTGGGGGCTGGCAACTTCCGTAGCCCGGGTGTGGGCTTATTTTCACTGGGAATTCTGGGATGCGGTATTGAAGCAGTGGCTCCACGAAGCCGTGATGCGGTTTCCCCATTTTCTAATCCCTCTGGCGCTCCTGGTATACCTTTGGCAACGACCTAAGCGCTGACACCACTACATCCCCAGGATCTCCGCCATTCTGACCAGGTCGTTATCGAAGGGTTTTTCCTTGGAGATGGCATCCTTCAGCGAAGTACAGACTACCTTATTGTGCACCATGCCGACCATGACATTTTGCCGGCCCTGCAACAGCATTTCAACCGAAGAGAAGCCCAGGCGGCTGGCCAGTACGCGGTCGATGGCAGTAGGGGAGCCTCCGCGTTGTAAATGGCCGATGATGGTGACTTTAGTGTCATAAAAATCAAATTCTTCTTGTACCCGGCGGGCAATTTCCTGAGCGTTGCCGGTTTGATTCCCTTCCGCCACGATGACCACGCTGAACAGCTTCTTACGCCTTGCTCCTTTCTTGAGGGTGTCGATCAGAACCTCCACAGGAGTATTGGTCTCCGGGATCATCACGCTGCCCGCACCGGTGCCTATGCCTGTGTTCAGAGCGATGAAGCCGGAGTTGCGGCCCATCACCTCTACGAAGAAAAGGCGGTTGTGGGAATCGGCCGTGTCCCGGATCTTATCCACGGCCTCTATGGCGGTATTTACCGCCGTATCAAAGCCTATGGTCAGGTCGGTGCCGAACAGGTCATTATCGATAGTGCCGGGAATGCCGATAAAGGGAATATCGCCGTACTCCTCTGTAAAAATAGAAGCACCGGTGAAGGTGCCGTTGCCGCCGATGGCGATGCAGGCGTCAATATCAAAAGCGAGGAGAGATTCATAGGCGGAGCGGCGGCCTTCCGGTGTGAGAAAGCGCTGGCTCCTGGCTGTTTTCAGGATCGTCCCTCCCCGGTGAATGATGTTTCCGACATCGCCGCGCTCCAGCCGTTCCAGGTCGCCGTCGATCATGCCTTCAAAGCCACGGTAGATGCCGTACACGTGAAGGTCGTGAAAGGAGGCATTACGCACTACGGCACGCAGGGCAGCGTTCATGCCGGGGGCATCGCCGCCGGAAGTGAAAACTGCAATTCGTTTTATCTCCTTACTCATGCGTGGTTTCTGTTTTCCAAATGAGGCAAAATTAGGAATTGTGCGGATATCTGCTGCCTGAAGAGCACATTATTATTCAATTGGCGGTATGGAAAGATACCATGCGGCCGATCGGCTTCTGGATAAAAGTGCCGGGCTGCATATTCCTTTCCTCGAGCACCACCTTAATGATATCCTGAAAATAATAGGCCACCGAACCGATGAAGTGGATGGGAACAGTAAGGTGGTTTTGGTATTTCCGGGCATGGCGGTCTATAAATTCAGCAAAAGAATCATGCAACAAACGCTGTACGAACGGATGTGACTTGTTGGCATGCATGAAACGGGTGAAAGAGGCCAGGTATACATTCGGGCTTTCCTGCCGGTATACATTTTCCAGAATGGCCCGTTGGGCGTTCGGAAACCGCAATTCCATTTTCTCCCTGATCTCTGAGGGCATTTCCCGGTAGAAATAGGCGCGAATGAGCTTTTTGCCCAAATGCGTGCCACTGCCCTCATCTCCCAGCAGAAAGCCCAGGTTCGTTACATTGTCTATGACTTCCCTGCCGTCGTACAGGCAGGAATTGGAACCCGTGCCAATTATACAGGAAATACCGGGTTTTGTACCACAGGTGGCCCGGGCAGCGCCGAGCAGGTCATGCTCCACTTCGATCTCCGCATTTGTAAAGATCCGGCTCAGGGCATTATGGACTACCTGCTTCAGGTTATGGTCCCAACACCCGGCTCCGTAATAGTAGACATTAGCGGCCTTGTCCATTGCGTGTTCCGGCCCGAATGCAAGGCGTAACTCTTTGTAGATCTTGTCTTCGGAATGGAATACCGGATTGAACCCCATCGTCGTAATGCTCTGGATATCACCGTTTTTAATCATCTTCCAATCCGCTTTAGTGGACCCGCTGTCGACAACTACAATCATAGCTACAATTATTGGCATGCAAAGGTAGTGTAAATTCTACACTAAGTGAAGTGGTTTTTTTAAAGCATGCCAGAGCCAGCCCGAAAAAGTGGCGGAACAGAAAGATGTGCGGGTATTTCTAAAATTTATTTTTACTCATTCAGAGATTTCCCTGCAAATTTAAATCAAAAAAGCAAAACCAGGCTTCACAAGAAAAAAAACCGGAAAAGGGTAGGAGAGGAGGAAAACAGCAAGAAGCAAAAGCGCTAAACACATACCAGGTAGGCGGACAGAACAATATGACCCAGGCGGGTTTCGCTGCGCTCAACAATCTGCCCGGAAAGCCTAAAAATAAGGCATCCCAGGCTCTGCCGTCAAAGCAGTATGGGCAAACTAAATCTGTCCGACTACTTATTACTTGAAAAGGCTAACGGCCTCAGCGATCCGGCGGATGGCTTCCCGAAGTTCCTTTTCAGAAGCGGCATAGGAGATGCGAAAGCAATTATCGGCGCCGAAGGCTGAGCCGGCAACCACGGCGACATGGGCTTTTTCGAGAATATACTCGCAAAAATCATCTGCGGTATTGATGGCCGTATGGCCGGCACTTTTGCCAAAGTAGCTGCTGATGTCCGGAAATATGTAGAAAGCGCCCTGAGGGCGGTTGACCTTCATGCCCGGGATTTCGCTGAGCAGCCCGATCACCATATCGCGGCGTTTCAGGAAGGCCTCGCGCATATCGTAGGTAGGCTGCATGTCTCCCAGCAGGGCTTCCACAGCGGCTTTCTGGCCGAAGGAAGTGGCGCCGGAAGTGAACTGCCCCTGTACTTTGGCGCAGGCGCCGGCTATCCATTCGGGGGCGCCGATGTAGCCCAGCCGCCAGCCGGTCATGGCGAAGCCTTTGGAGAAGCCGTTGACGGTAGCTGTACGGTCCTTCACATTGTCGAAAGCGCCGATACTGGCGTGCTGATCGGTAAAGTTGATGTATTCATAGATCTCGTCCGAGATGATGTAAATGCCTTCATTCCTGGCGATCACCTCGGCAATTTCCTTCAATTCCTCAGCGGTGTACACTGATCCGGTAGGGTTGCAGGGCGAAGAGAAGAGCAGCAGCTTGGTGCGGCCGGTGATGGCGGCTTCCACCTGGGCAGCAGAAACCTTATAGTCGTTTTCGATACCTGCGGAAACGATAACCGGAACGCCTCCCGCCAGCTTGACGATCTCCGAATAGGATACCCAGTAGGGCGCCAGGACGATCACTTCGTCCCCTTCGTCGAGCAGGGCCAGGCAAAGATTGGCAATGGATTGCTTGGCGCCATTGGACACTACGATCTCGTTGAGGCTGTAGTCCAGCCCGTTATCGCGCTTGAACTTTGTCTGTATGGCCTTCCGCAGTTCCGGCAGGCCCGGAACCGGAGTGTATTTGGTGTATCCCTCATCCAGGGCTTTTTTTGCGGCTTCCTTAATGTGGCCTGGGGTATCAAAATCCGGCTCGCCGAGGCTGAGGCTGATCACATCGTGCCCCTGCTCGGCCAGGTCACGTGCCATCTGCGCCATTTTGATGGTCGCCGATTCTTCCATCTGCTGAATGCGCTGAGACAAACGTTGCATACTAAGCGTTGACATGTTCATTCCAATTTAGTGGCGGAAGATTTTGTTGTGGCTGCAAAAGTAGGCTTTTTTTTCTATATTCGACGCCGGTTAGTGGCAGAGTTTGTTTAACAACCTTCACGCTTCATGAGTAAAAGAAAAAAGAGGCCATCAAGTAAAAGAGGAACTCCTCAGGCTAAAGCGGCAAGCACCAATAAGGCGGTGGAAGCCGCTCCCTTCTCTGAGGAGGATAAGCCCGTTCACCGCAAGGTTTTCCGCTATTCGGCCCTGGCAATCCTTCTGATAACCGTAATCATGTCGCTGTTCAGCGGCATCAACGGCGATGATGAGTATCAGGTGGACTACTCCGAAAAACTGGTGGACTTTTACCTGACTTTGGGGGCGGACACCTCTGCCTTATATATAGAAAAGGGGAATATGCACTACTACGGTGGTTTCTTCGACCTCACCACCGGCCTGGTTAACCGCGCTTTGGGATTCGATGAGTTCGACCTGGCCTACTACAATTCCCTCACCACCTCGATCGATCTCGACCGCCTCCTCGCCTACGTCCGCCTCTCCCGCGACGACCTCCACCACC
>CAYVVK010000583.1:0-4466 GCA_964454855.1 uncultured Phaeodactylibacter sp.
TCAAAACGGCTGATCTCTTCCAGCCGGCAGGTGCTCAGGTACTTCCGGCTGGTAGTGATGTCTTTGACCGTGGTTTCCCGAAGCTGATAGTACTCCTTCAGAAAACGGAACAACTGGCTGTATTTGGTTTTGGACATGTCCTGGGATTTTTGGTGATCGATTTGGAGCGCAAAGGTTTGGGGGTTAGAAGATTTGGTTGATGAGGGATTTTTGGATTTGTTTATCGCTTTTCTCCTGAATGCTTGCCATATGAATTGATTCTTCTATTTCAATTAACTGATCGACAATTGATCTTTGATCTTGAATTGGGACAACAGGTACCGGAAGACTTTTAATTATCTGGGTATTAATATTGTAATTTCCAGCTGTTGAGGTCGCGTGCCGAAAGAAATAACTCCTGGATGGCGTAGATTGCATATATCTTATTAAATATTCTGGTAAATAACCTGATTGATCAATTGTTATCTTAATTAAATAGGAAGCAAATACCCACGGCTTACTTAAATTGAAAATTGCACTTCTACCTACATACTCGGGGTTTCCATTAGTTCTTACCACAACGATATCCTTGGGCAACAATTTTGAGCTTTCAAATTCTTTCTTAGAAAGCTGAACATAGGCAACATCAGAAGTTGATATTTTTTCGTTAACCACATTCGGAATTCTTAAAATGGGCAGTCCTTCTTTGTTGGTATTCGATTTTTTTGATGAACCATATCGGATATCCTTCAATATGCTTTCAAGCTTTTGAAACTGCAATTTTTTGGGTACGTTTACTTTAAGCTTTTTCTGTTTTTTCGAATCTTCGCCATTGCCTCCAAAAAACAGGTTAATTCTCTTGGTTTTGTAAAAGGTATTCAATTCCCTAAGTAATCTTTGTCTCCCCTCCACCACCTCCTGCGCCGCCCACAGCAGCTCCGCCAGCCGCGCCTGTTGGGGCTTGGGGGGGAGGAGGAATTCCTGTTTCTTCAAAGTACCCCAGTTTATTGTAGGAGAAAGGGAGCCCACGGAAATATCCACTGCCCGGTACATAAAAGTATCAGAGTGTAAAAAGAAAGGCAGCAGTTCCGGGAGGATCACCTCCGGATTAGCCCTCAGTATCATGGAGTGGGCGGAACAGATACATTCCGTTTCAATTACAGAAGCTTTACGCTGATAAGCACGGCGCCTTCCAAAAATGACATCGCTGGGATAAGCTCTGAGCTTGGTGCCTTTTACATCTGAAGGTACTCCATGCCGCTTTATTCGAATGGATTCCGGGTCGAGATGTTCCAGGCCGACATACACTTCCAGTTCAGTTTCGCTGGGCTCCACTGTTTCCCGAATGTTCTGTGCGATCTTGTCAAAACGGTAGGTTTCCCAACCTGATCGGTCTATATTTTTCAAATCCATGTTCCGCTTCGTCTCTATTCCAATTCTAGAAATAATTTTTCAATGCTTTTTTTCAGGGCCTTTGAGGATTCTTCCCACTGGTCAATTGCATCTTCCAAGCTTATTTTGTCTTCTGACCTGTCCACATTACTGATGTAGAGCGAGATATTGAAGCTGTTTCCATTTTCCTTGATCTCATCGAGGCCTACCACTTTGCTAAAGCCTTCTATATCCGAGAACCCCTTGTAAGCGCCGAGGATCCTTTTAATGTGATGATCTTCCAGAAAGGCGACCGTCTTATCCTGACGGACTTCATTCAGGGCATTGATGAATAATACTTTTCCTCTTCGTTCTTTTGCCTTTTTAGACTTAGTGATCAGCAAGCAGGACTCCATTGGAGAGTTGTAAAATAAATTCGGCCCGAGCCCAATGACGGCTTCCACCACATCGGCATCGACCATCCCCTTGCGCACGTCATTTTCCATACTCCGAAACAAAATCCCATGCGGCCAAAGCGTAATCGACCGTCCGTTCTCCGGGTCCAGGCTTTTCACAATATGCTGCTGAAACGCATAATCCGCGCACCCTTGCGGCGGCGTCCCCCATATATTCCTCCCATACGGGTCGCGCTCAAAGCTTTTGCGGTCCCACGATTTGATGGAATAGGGCGGGTTGGCCAGAATGATGTTGAAGCGTTGCAGCTCGTCGTCCTCCAGGAAGGCGGGGTGGCTGAGGGTGTTGCCCCGCACGATGCTGAAGTCCTCGATGCCGTGCAGAAACATATTCATGCGGGCGATGGCGGAAGTGAGCAGGTTGATCTCCTGGCCGTACAGTTTCAGGCTGCGGTATTCCTCGCCGGCCTCTTTGAGCTGCAGGGCGCAGTTGAGCAGCAGGCCGCCCGAGCCGCAGGTGGGGTCGTACACGCTCTCGCCCGGCTGCGGGTCCATGATGAGGGTCATCAGGCGCACCACGGTGCGGTTGGTATAGAATTCGGCGGCGGTATGGCCGCTGTCGTCGGCAAACTTCTTGATCAGGTATTCGTAGGCGTTGCCCAGCTGGTCGTCGGGCACGGATTTTATATTGAGCTGGTGCTGGGAGAAGTGCTCGATGAGGTTGGTCAGCGTCTCGTCCGAAAGGCGGTCCTTGTTGGTCCAGGAGGCGTCGCCGAAGATGCCGTAGAGGGTGTCCGGGTTGGCCTTTTCGATGGCGCGCATGGCGTTCTGTAGGGCCACGCCCACATTGACGGTGACTTCCCGCACGGCCTTCCAGTGCGCCTCCTTCGGCACCTGGAAGCGGTGGTTTTCGGTGAAGGCGGCGTATTCCAGGTCGCCCCCGCTTTCTTCCATGGCCTGCCCGAACTCCTCGTCATATACATCGCAGATGCGCTTGTAGAAGAGCAGCGGGAAGATGTACTGCTTGTAGTCGCCCGCATCGATGTGGCCGCGCAGGTAGGTGGCGGCGCCCCAGAGGTATTTTTCTAGTTGTTGGAGGGTCATGGTTCAATTATTGGATATGCTATCTGCGATTAAGTTAGACATGAACAAGAGGGTCTGAAATGGTCCGCTGATGTGCTCTTCCAGCAGATGGGCTTCTCTTAAGTTCAAAAGGTTAATGTATCCCTTTGGAATGAGGCTTTTATCTTCTCGGATAAAATAGCGATAGCGGTAACCATTTGTAGTAACGAATTTTTGACATTCGGGATATTTCGATGCGTATCTTTCAATTTGCTTATCAGTAAATGCTAGGCCATTGTCGTAATTTTTGGTTTCAATAATGATTAAAGGGGTAGGGTCATAATCTCTTTCGGTAGGACGGAATGGTGCACCAAAAAGAGCAATATCAATGTTTTTATATTCTACTTTGATTTTTTGTTCTGGCCAGCCCAGCGATATAAGAAGAGGGATAACGAGAAAAGTTCTTAATTCATGTTCAGATGCCTTGAAGTCATTATGATAATACCATGCGGCAAGTTGTATTATCCTTCTAATAGTATGAGTAATGTTCTCTGCATCCTGTATTCTGATTCCACAATCGATAAATCGAGATGTAAGGTCACCGGGAGTCAACTTTGCTGGTAAGTCATTCCCATATTTGATGGTGTATTTTGTTTCTACAGGAGAAAATTCTGATTGTTTTATTCTTTCAAGAACCTCTTTTTTGGAACAGGATGCAATTGTAGACATTACTAAAGGAGTTCCTGCAAATGAGATTATTTTATCTGGTTTGTACCAATTTACTCTTATGAAATGTTGCAAGTCCCAGCCCTCGACATCCTCGAACATTTCAGAATAATCATATAGGCCTACTACTTCACCTATACCCAATATCTGTTTTCTTCCCTTGCGAATAACGACCCATTCTCCCTTTTTCACCTTGGCTAATTGTGCTCCCCAATTGTTTGTTGCAGGGTTTTTAGAATAGTATTTTCGGGTTTTTTCTTCTCCATGCTTGCCAGGATTTCCTGGGCCTACAAGGGCTACTCCAAAATCAAAGAAAATCTTAGCATAGTTTCGAGTATCATCTCCAGAACCGATTTGCCATACTATTTTATCATCCAAGTCAATTCTCATAGTAAGTGTCCTTATCCTTCTAATAATTTTGTTAGCAAGCTCTTGAAATTTTCCTCCGCCTCCCGGCTCTCCTTCCAGGCTTCCTTCAGATCCGCCAGCGCCTCCTCCACGGTCGGCAGGTCATCCTCAATCACCTTCTCCACATAGAGCGGAATATTCAGGTTGTAATCATTCTCTTTTACTTCCTCCAGCGAAGCCACCTTCACGTAATTCTCCACGTCCTGATAATCCGTATACCACTGGTAGATCTGCTCCACATGTTCCGGCAGCAATTCATTCTGCGCCCTGCCGGTGCGGATCTGATCCGAAGCGTCGATAAAGAGCACCTTTTGTTGTTTTTCTTTGGGCTTGCGGCTGCGGAACACCAGGATGCAGGCGGCAAGGGTGGTGCCGTAGAAGATATTGGCGCCCAGGCCGATGACGGCGTCCAGCAGGTCCATCTCCAGCAGGGCTTTGCGGATGCGCCCTTCCGCCCCCTTTCGGAACAGCGCCCCGTGCGGCAACACCACCGCCATACGGCCGGTA
>CAYVVK010000584.1:0-4463 GCA_964454855.1 uncultured Phaeodactylibacter sp.
CTGGCGGCGGAGGTGTAGGGAAGTCGGAAGTCGGAAGTCGGAAGTCGGAAGCAAAGGCCCGCACCCAAAGGGTCGGGAGCGGAAATCGGAAGGCTTATTTTATCGACAGCCTGTCTGGCTTGCCACCTTGCAGCATATAGATTCTAAGCAAAGAAAACGCCGTTTCGTTCGCGAGCCCGTAGGCTCGCGAACGGAGCGTAATTTAAATGTGTCCGGCTACTTAAAGGTTAGCGTGCCGCTCGGCCGGCAGGTTTTGTAGAACCTGGAAGCGTTTTGATAAGAGCGAGGCGAAAGCGCCGTTCAGTTTGGGCGGCCTGACAGCTGGTTCACCACCACCACCAAAGTCATATCATCATACTGCGTCAGCCGGTTGAGCTGCATCAGCTGGGCGAGCCGGGCTTCCGGGGCGTCGCTGTCGATGGCCAGGCGCAGTTCCTGCACATATCCTTTGCGGTTGTCGGCAAAGCCGTCCGTCATCAGGGCAAAGGCGGCGCCCGGCAGGAGCGGGCCGCCGTCTTTGGCCTGAGCCGACAGGCTATCCAGGGCCGGCTCGAAGGGGGTTTCCGGCGCCAGGTTTTTTACCTCTTCCCCCCGAAAATAAAGCAGCCGGCTATCGCCAATACCCAGGTAATAGAAGTGCTTTTCCTGCTTATCGATGATCAGCGCCAGCAGGGTGGAGCGCATGCCCCGGCAATCGCCGGTAGTGGCGTACAGCTCGGCGAAGGTGGCGCAGAGGCTTTTGGCCATACCCTGCCGGATGCCCAGCTCCCGGTAATTTCCCAGATAATGCCGGATGAGGCCTTCGCTGGCCAGTTTCGCTGCCTGGTAGTCGCAGGGGCGCCCGGCCACGCCATCGGCCACGCAGGCGATGAACAGCTTCTCATCCTCGAAAATGCTGAGGTGGTCGCCGTTGCGCCGGCGCCCGGGTTTGGGGATACTTTGCTGAAAGACACGCATGCTGGCAATATAATGCGTAATTTTGGGGCAGCAAAAAGGGATAGCTATGAACCAACAGATGCTAGCCAGTAAAATTGATTCCTTCTGGGACTGGTTCCTGGAAGAGGAAGAGAACATCAAAGATTTCTTCGAGGAAGAAGAAGTAATAGACAAAGATGCCCTGGTCGACACCATCAACGAACGAGTGCTCGACTTTGGCCTTTTCCGCTGGGAGATCGGCCCCGGGCAGCGGCGGCCTTTCTACCTGCTCATCTCCCCCAATGGCAATGCCGAACGGCTCCGCCTGAGCAAAAGGATCATGGAGGATGCTCCTGACCTGCCCGACTGGGAGTTCTATCCCGCCCGCCCGAGCCGGAGCGACGCCCTGCAATTCCGCCTCTACGATAATTTCATGACGGAACAGGCCATAGACGCCTCCAACTGGCAGTACGTCCTGCTGGACACCCCAACCGAAAAGGTGGACATCCTCCTGGAAGCGCCCAATATCGCCGGGCTGGACGAAGAAACCCAATGGGTGGCGGGCGAACAGGGGGTCACCAACCTGCTGGGCGAAGAGCAGAAGATCGCCCGCGTGCGTACGGTAATGGTGGTGGCGGAACTGGAGGAAGAGCAGCAGGAACAGAGTACGCCGGTGGGGGAGATGGCGGTTTAGCCTCAGCCGGCAGTTTCCCATTGCCGTCTGAGTTGTATCCATGATTGAGCGGCGGGCCCGGCTGTACTCGCCGCACCAAGCCCGGTCAGGCCTGCTCAGAAGAGTCTGCAGAGGCCGTACTCTCTTCGTACAGCAGGCCCGGGTCGATATCAAAGGCAAAAAACTGCGTGCGCCCCTCAAAGTCCTTACCCTCCCGGTCCAGCTCGGGCCAAACCAGCGTGCCCTCTTCCACCTTAAAGCGCCGGAAAAGCTTCTCATCATCTAGCAGTTGCTTTTCCAGTTCGCGCTGCGGGTCCAGTAACCGGCGGAAGTTCACCAGCCGCTCTTCGCCATTGTTGAAGCGGAGGGCCATTTCATAGCCTTCTACTATCCGGGCTTCTTCTACTTTGGGGAATACGGGGATATTCATAGCCAGGGTGTTACAGGGTTGTAAATAATTCAGATTGGTGGCAGGATAGCCTTTCACCAGGTTGGAATGGATGTAACAAAGATAGAGAGAAGTGTGGTGAAACGCAAACGGTACCGTCAGGCGACAACTTACGGTTGTCTCCTGACTTAAAACAGAAAACCGCCAAACAAGCGCGTAGCCGAAGCCAGAGTCGAGGCGGGCTTTTGCCATCCGGCGGTTCCAACCCGCCCAGACAGTATTGGCGGGCCCACATGGGCGGCTGTTGGCGCAGAATATTCAGAAGGTATTGTGTGATCAAGCGGCGGGGCGGGCTGTAGCCGCCTCGCCGCAAGCCCGTCCGCCGAAGCCTTGCGCGTAGGCGGGCTCTTCCTCAAATTCCCACCGACTCAAATTCCTCCCGGCTCAACTCAAAGCCCGGATCGACGATCTTTACCTCTTCCCAGCTCAGGCCGTACAGCCGGTAGGCCAGGAGGTCGATCTGGGCCTCTAGGGCGGTGGTGTCGGCGGTGGGGGAGGAGCGTTTTTCAGCTAAAATGCTCTTTACTTTATTTTCTATTGACTCTTTGATTTCAGGTTTTGGATTTTGATGAATAGGCAATTGACTTACATACATCGGCTTATATTCATAATACCCTCCTCTTTTGGTCGAGGAAATTTGAGAAACGACGAAGTCTAACGTTTTTGAATTTAAGAGGCCCAGTAGATAATAATCTTCGACGGAAATTATAGAGGTTTTATCATTGGAATAACTACCATCAACATCAAAACCATATGATGCCTCTTCAACAATAGCAGGCACTATAATCTTCGGCTTCTCAAACTCCTCATAATAATCACAAGCTCTCAATTCCCACCAATACTCTCCTTGATCATAACGTTTCCGAGCTTTTGCAGCAAAAGGATGTAAATATTCGGCTATTGCCGGATAAGAATTCTTTAATTTTTCAAAAGCTTCCTCCTCAGAAAGTTCTCCAAACTGCTCCCTTGTCCAGCCTTTAGGGAAAAGTATCAGAAACTTATTGGCAATGGGAGGCCGGTACCGCTTAATATCTCGCCCCGCCAGAAACGGCTTGATCACCTCCGCACTCTTCGGGTACTCTTCGATCAGCTCGTTTTTGATGGCTTCATTGATGACGAAGGCTTCATTAAGGCCGGTTTTTATGCCATAGTAGATCTGCCCTTCTACATACTTCCCTAGTGGAATACCCGTCTGTTTAAGCTTCTCTAAAAGTTTCTGCGTGCGCGCATCCGTCAGCGTCCAGCCGTCTTCGCTCAGGGCGGATTGCAGGGAGGTGAATTTGATGTCACGGATATAATCGGAAAAATCCTCCTGCACCAGCTCCGGCACATTGGCGGCGCGGAATTCACCAGTGGGTTTCGCCTTTTGCAGGGAGAGGATGCAGGGGTAGGTGGTGGCCTCTTCGAAAACCGGCAGGTCGCCGAAGTCGATGATCTCGATGAGGCGGCGCTTTAGCAGCCATTCGCGCAGCGCCTTTCCGAAGTTGGCCCGCATGAACTTATTGGAAATGATGTAGCTGAAATAGCCTTCTTTCCGCAGCAGGCTCAGGCCTCTTTCGATAAAGAAGACCAGGATGTCGGCAGTGCCGGCGTAGGTGGTGAAGTACTGCTTCAGGTAAGGCTTCAGGTAGGAGATCTCCTCCTGCCGGATGTAGGGCGGGTTGCCGATAACCACATCGAAGCCGGTGTAGTTGCCATCTTCGTCCAGTACTTCCGGAAATTCGAAGCGCCACTCGAAGGCGTCTTCGTAGAAGGCCTTTTGCTTTTCGGCCACCTTCTCTTCCAGTACCGCCACTTCTTCGGCCAGCTGTTCGCGCTGCTCCAGGTCCTTTTTGTCGAAGACCATCACGCTCTGCATCAGCTGGGCTTCTTTTTCTTTCAGCTCCTGGTAGTCCTTGTCTTTAAAGAAGGAGAAGCTGCTGAACTCCTTTTTCAGGTGGTTGATCTCCTGGCGCAGTACGTGCTTGGCGCCCGGCACGTCTTTGTACAAAGCTACTTTCTCTTTGTAAGTGCGGGTCAGCTCTTTCAGCCGCTCCCGCTCTTTGCGGGTAAAGTTCTTGTAGGTGCCTTTCAGCTCGAACCGGCTAACCAGCGAGTTCCCCTGCTTGATATTGATGTCGATATTCGGCAAAGTTTCCAAGTCGGAAGTGGGAAGTCGGCCATACGGCTCTTCGCTGCGCTTCGAGAGATCGGAACGATACTCCTCCCGCACTTCCGGCTCATCGGCATAGCATACCGGCGAGGCGGAGTCCTGCCCCTGGTTTCCCACTTCCGCCTTCCGATTTCCGACTTTATAGTACGCGTTTTTCAGCAGCTCGATCCACAGCCGCAGCCGGCAGATCTTCACCGAGTTCGGGTTGATGTCCACGCCGAAGAGGCAGTTCTCGATGAGGGTTTGTTTTTCATGGAAGAGGGTTTCCTGCACCT
>CAYVVK010000585.1:0-4459 GCA_964454855.1 uncultured Phaeodactylibacter sp.
CCTCCCCGCTCCCCCACAGACCCGTACGAGCGGATTTCCCGCATACGGTTCCTCTGATTTAAGGCTTCGCTAAGTGATAACTGCGGTAGATTCTTGGTTTTGTCAGGGGAAGCCACTGTTCAACTATCCAGGCGTATTCCTCCCAATCTAGTTTGTGTTTCCCTCCGCGTCGGTTCAGCCTCTTGTACAGTTTCCTTTTAACTTCCCGGTGATAGTTCTCTATCATCCGGCTGTTAAAAGTCATCCCATAGTAGTGGTAGTACCCTCGTAGCTTATCGTTGAGTTCAGGGATTAAGCCATTCAACGGCTCGTGCCGGTTGCGCTTTATCCACTCTTCCATCCGCTGGAGGGACATGCGGTACTTCTTACTACTCGTCTTGCGTTTTAGTATCCGGTTGCCTTTCCGGCTGTTGCCCATATAGTGGGCCATTCCTAGAAAGTCAAACGTCCTGGGCGCTGGCTTATCATCCTTGTCCAGCTCTATGAGCTTGGTTCTGTCAGGATGCAAGCTCAGCCCATACTTCGCTAGACGTTTGGGCAGTACCTTCATGGCCCGGTAGGCGTCCTCCTTATTGCTAAATAATAGCAAAAAGTCGTCTGCATATCGGATCAGCGTACTGCTGCCTTTAAGCAGGGGGCGTACCTGTTCCATGAACCACTCATCCAATACGTAATGCAGGTAAATGTTGCTCAGCAAGGGACTGATGCTCCCTCCTTGGGGAGTACCTGTCTTAGGGTATTCTACATTACCCTTCTCCAGTATGCCCGCTTTGAGCCATTTACCTATCATCCGTTCTACCACCTTATCCCTTATCCGTAAGCGTAGAAATTCTCGTAGTTCCTGGTGTCCGATCGTGCCGAAGTAGTTCTGCATGTCCGCGTCTATTACATAGCGCTTGCCATGAAAGCTTACTTCCTTAAACAATTTGTCCAAGGCTTCATGCTGCAGCCGTCCGGGACGAAACCCATAGGAGTTTTCATAGAATAGCTGCTCGTAGATTGGTTCAAGCACCTTAGACACCGCTGTTTGCAGTATCTTGTCTTCTACCGTGGGCAGGCCTAACGGCCTCTGTTTCCCATCTCCTTTTGGTATGTATACCCGCCGGATATGGGGCGCCCGGTAGCGGCCACTCTTAAAGGCACTGAGCAGTTCTCCTGTTCGCTCTTGCTTCCTTCCATTGTAATCGTGCCAACTTTGTCCGTCCACTCCGCTTGCTCCTTTCTTGTTGAGGCTCGCGAAGCTTTCCAGTAAAAATGACTCGTCAATGAAATGGTGCAGGTTCGTCAGCGGTTCTTCCGAGTATTTCCTCGCTCTTTCCGCTATCTGTACCTCTACTGTTGACATCTTTGTCATGTCTCCTGTACATTTGATGTTGCTAAAGTACAGCTCCTTAATTCAGGCAACCCCCTTCCCTACTCAGTGGCTCTCCTGGTGCAAATTCGCCACCTTTCCAGCGGTACTATGAAGTTGCTAAGACCGCCTTCGCCCTTCTCTCCGACTTCGGTTTCCCTCGTCTTCGATACCACGCCGCTATCGCCCTTTTCTTCTCGCCTCATGCGGTGGCGATAGTAACCGCTTCGGCTTGGGATCATTTGGGTTCGGCATTCCCATGTCTGCCGTTGCTTCATGTGGAGGCGGGAGGCTCTCCCAAGTTCCCGTGGATACCTCTGTGCATTTGCCCTGTTCTTAGGCCCCGGCTCGCCGCTCATCCTCGCCTTGGCGGATGTTTGGTGCTGCTCCCGCTATCGGAACTACGAAAGCCTAAAGCAATAGTATCGGTTTTCGAGGCTCAGTCACACAGCTTTTGCACTCCCTGTGTACGCTTCGTGCCGGCATCTCTACCGACTACGCAACACTCGGTTCCGGCTGCTGGCTAGGCTTTGCCGGGTAGGATTCTTAGCTTGGCTTTCCAGGCTACTTACCTACAGGTTTCCTTCGAATGGTTTCGTGGGTTGCCCCAGTCCCCCTTTCACGAGTTTAGCTTGGCGCTATCCGACTTCCGACTTCCGCCTTCTTTCATCCGCCATAGCCCACCCAAAGGGCGACGGCGGGCCAACTTCCCCTCACCGCTTCAAAACCTTAGCATCCTTGCTAAACTTGCGCCGCACCTCACGCAGGGTTTCCTGCAGCTCCGCCTCTTCCGAGTAGGCCTGCTGGACGCCCACGCGGGTCAGCTTGCCCATATTTTCCGTGTAAGGTTCGTAGCCTTCCTCGTAGAGGCGTTTGATGAGGCGCTGCACATTCTCATCGTTGCCGAAAACACCGATGGCGATGATGAAATACTGCTGATCCGGAGCGGCGGTGGCGCCTTCCGTGTCCATCTCGTCGGGAGAAGCCTCTCCCGGGCGGCTGTCTTCCAGCAGGTCTTCATCCTCTCCGGTAAGGGAATCGGCGTTCAGGGTATCTTCCCGGGGGCCGGAGGAGGGGCTGACGTTCACCCGGGCGGTGGGCACCCGCTGGGGATCCTCTTCACCGGGAGTAATGGGCTTGTAGAAAAAAACAAAGTAAATGATGGCGATGAGGGCGATGCCCGCAATGCCAATGAGGATGGCCAGGCTGCGGTTGAACGCAGGTTTGCTGGCCCTGGGCTGTGGCCGCACCGCCGGTTTGGCGTCTTTGTTGATCACGGTCTGTGGCCCCTGCCGGCTGCGCGCCGTGCGCCCTATGGGGTAGAAATGGACCGTAGGCAGGCCGTAGGCATCGATGTTGAAATTGGTGGCGTCGGGGAGGAACTGCAGTTTCTTTTCGTAATCCTTGTACAGGCGCCCCACTTTGGGGAACACAACGATCTCCCGCCGGTCGATGGCGGCGGTGACCTGTTTGACATAATCCTCCAGAATGTCGCGTGCTTCCTGTTGGGAGGTGCCGTGCTGCTCCTGAATGTGGCCGGCCAGCAGGCCGTCGTCCACCACCAGGTTGCCGTTAAAGCTGATGGCCCTGGAGGGGGGGTGCAGTTCGCCCTGCACCTGGTCGGCAGTGGCGGGCTTGTAGCGGCTTACAAAGCCTCCCAGGCCCGGAATGATGACCGTATCGTGTTCGTACAACAATTCACTGATATGAGCGCCTACATCGATTTCCATAAGTGCTGTTTTTTAACCTGCAGTGGCAAAGGTCGGCTTTTATGTAACATCAAACCACTGCAAAACCTGCTTTATTTTACGGATTTCCAGGTTTTTGTTCTGGTTTTCCAGCTTTTTTTAAGTAAGTGGGCAGAACAATTTAACAATTTAACAATGCAATCTACCTTTCATATCCTCCCCACACTCTCCCGAACCGGCAGCCCCTCCAGCGAATTCAGGTACGCCACCAGTTCCTGCTTGCAGCGCAGGGTGACCTCTTCGTACGGAAGCCCCGCCACTTCCTCATAATCCAGGGCGATGGCCACGTAGGGCTTGCCCTCCAGGAGGTAGGCTTCGTGCTCGTGTTGTTCGCCCCGCACGCAGACGATCATGACAGACAGGCTTTCGAAACCGGCCAGGTAATCGGGATAGATGACATGGGATATCAGTTTCCGAAGGTCATTCAGGTCTAGATTTAATTCTTTATTTCTGATGCTGGTAGTGGTTATTTTCATCTTAAGTCGATTGTTTTATGAAAAACAGGTACTACTAACCTTTTTTCTTTCGGCCTTCTCATATTCTCAGGAAGCAAGGGATACCCACTTATCCGGCGAATTTCGGCTTCCCTAACTTCGGCAAGGTTACCGGTAACTTCAATAATATATTCTACATTATTTCGCTCCAACCATGCCTGAGAGTATCTTTCTGCCGGATTGGTGGTTATTCCGATTTTAGCAATCTCACCTGCATTTAGCCAATACCTGCCTTCTTCACAAAGATAACACTTATACCATCCTGAAACAGCAGCCAGCAGCACATATTGCTCGGCATTGTTATTCCTATCCAGAGTTCTCTCCACTTTCCTTTGGCGTTCTTCCGTCAGTATCCAGCTTCCGTCATTTAGCTGCCGGACGACGTCTTCCCATTTCAAAGCGGCGATTATCAATAGCAAAATAGTGATCCCGATTACGAAGGGTGTTCGATCTTTGGGCGGTGGGTAGTGATGTTTTACCATAGTTTTTCCAATTTTTAACACCTTAATGAAACATTTACATAAATGATCCAGGCGGATGACCTCTTGGCGAGGCCTGAGCCTTAAAGGCCAGCAAAGCAGTAGCTCCACGAGAGCGAACCGGAGTCGCCACGTGGCCAGCAGCCATTTGTGTTACAGATTGGAATACCCCCAATTTATTATAAATCGGTGTTTTTTGCAAGAAAGAGGCCTGGGCTTGCGATTCTTGAGCGTAGCGAACCCCGCGCCGGTGCGGGCCTATATGGAAAAGGCTAGCACAGTTAGAAAGGCTATGTTGCCCTTACAGGGCGCTGCCACAGGGTGGCTCAGTAGGGGTTGTGTAAAAAGCTTAAATTCAAGTTAATCGATAAAAATAATATTGTGTAA
>CAYVVK010000586.1:0-4428 GCA_964454855.1 uncultured Phaeodactylibacter sp.
AGATCATGGTTTTTAAAAGCGGTATGGGGTAAAAATCCGGGGATATGTGTTTGAGTGTTTTTACCTTTGCAGTATGATCAGTAATCAAATGGTTGAAGTAAAGCTCTTTTCCGGAACGACCTCTGCGTATCTCTCCAAGAGCATCGCCGACCACTATGGCCATCCGCTTGGAGATATTAATGTGCTCAGGTTCAGCGATGGGGAAATGCAGCCTGTGATCAATGAGTCGGTGAGGGGAGGATACGTATTCTTCATACAGTCTACCTATCCGCCAACCGAAAACCTCATGGAACTCCTGCTCATGATAGATGCCGCCAAACGGGCCTCAGCCGGGTACATTACCGCTGTGATCCCCTACTTCGGCTATGCCAGGCAGGACCGCAAGGACAAGCCGCGCGTGCCCATCTCTGCCAAGCTGATCGCCAACCTCCTGCAGGCCGCCGGCGCCAACCGGATCATGACCATGGACTTCCACGCCGACCAGATACAGGGTTTCTTCGATATTCCCGTGGACCATCTCAAAAGCGAGGCCATCTACATCCCCTATCTGCAGGAGATAGACCTCGATAACATCATCTTCGCCTCTCCCGATGTCGGAGGCGTGAAGCGGGCGCGCACCTACGCCAAGCACTTCGGCAGAAGCCTCGTGATCTGCGACAAGTACCGCAAGCGCGCCAACGAGGTAGCCGAGATGACCGTCATCGGCGATGTTAAAGATGCCGATGTCATACTGGTGGACGACCTGGTGGACACTGCCGGCACCCTCTGCCGCGCCGCCAAGATCCTTATAGAGAAGGGCGCCCGGAGCGTTCGGGCCATGTGCACCCACCCGGTGCTGTCCGGGCAGGCCTACGAACGCATCGAAGAATCACTGCTCGATGAGCTCATCGTTTGCGATACCATTCCTCTGCGGGAGAAGTCGAGCAAGATCAAAGTACTCTCTACGGCCAAGCTCTTTTCGCGGGCCATCAGAAATACGCACGAACACCGCTCCATCTCCGCCCTCTTCATCGACGGATAAGGCCGCAACCGCTTTTTTGCCCCCGGGAACGGCATTTTTTAAAGGCGCCCTTTTCCTTTTATGGGAAAATAGCTATCTTTGCGTGCCTTTTCGGGGCCACAGCCTCGAAAAAGCTCATAAATAGCCATTAAGGACAAAGAAAATAAATCATGGAAGTAGTTGCTGTAAAAGGACAGTTGCGCACCAGCCTGGGCAAAAAAGCCACCAAGGCGGTGAGAAACGAAGGTAGAATACCCTGTGTATTGTACGGTGGCGATGAAATGGTCCATTTCTCCACCACGATAACGGATATCCGGGACCTGATCTATACCCCCGATTTCAAGATCGCCGAGGTGGAAGTGGACGGCCAAACCTACCGTTCTTTCGTAAAGGAGGTACAGTGGCATCCGGTAACGGAGAATATCGTCCATATCGACTTTCTGCGCCTCGTGGAAGGCGTGCCCGTCAAAGTGGACGTGCCGCTGCGCTTCAAGGGCGTTTCCCCAGGCGTCAAGGGCGGAGGCAAGCTCATCCAGAAGCTGCGCCGCGTGAAGATCAAGACTACCCCGGAACACCTCATCAGCGAGATGCGCGTGGACATTTCCAAGCTGGAGCTGAATCAGTCCATCCGGGTGCGGGACATCGACCGCGTGCGGGAGAATATCGACGTGCTCAACTCCCCGGGGGTGCCCGTCGCTTCTGTTGAGATTCCGCGTGCCCTGCGTTCTGCTACCGCCGCCGCTGAAAAAGCCGGCAAAGGAAAAGTGGAAGAAGAAGCCGCTGAAGGCGAGGGCGAAGAAGGAGCTGCCGAAGAATAAATCCGCCTTCTACAGCAATTACCAGAGAGGTGTAAAGAAGCTTGACCCTTTACACCTCTTTTCCTATTTTACGATATGACTGACTTGCGTGTTACCCTCGTACAATCCGATCTTCACTGGGAAGATAAAGCCGCCAACCTCCGGCAGTTTACTGAAAAACTGAACGGCCTGGCCGGTGTAACCAGCCTTGTCGTGCTTCCCGAAATGTTCACCACCGGCTTCACCATGAATGCCGGGCCGCTGGCCGAACCCACCGACGGCCCCACGCTCGACTGGATGCGGCAACAGGCCCACCAACTCGATGCGGTGGTCACCGGCAGCATCATCGCCCGGGAAAACGGCAATTACTACAACCGCCTGCTCTGGGTGCGCCCGGACGGTACTTACCAAAAGTACGACAAACGCCACCTCTTCACCCTGGCCGAGGAACAGCATACCTATACCCCCGGCCAGGAACGCCTGCTGGTAGAGCTCAAAGGCTGGACGGTGCTTCCCCTCATCTGTTACGACCTGCGCTTCCCCGCCTGGAGCCGCAACCTCGAAGATTATCACCTGCTCCTCTACGTGGCCAACTGGCCGGAGATGCGCCGCCGGGCCTGGCAATCGCTGCTGGCGGCACGCGCCATCGAGAACCAGGCCTACACCATCGGCCTCAACCGGGTGGGCAAGGACGGCAAGGATTTCCCCTATACCGGCGACAGCTCCGTATTCGATTTCGCCGGAGAGGAGCTGCTGCACCTTGCCCAGGCAGAGGGCGTCTTCACCCTCCGGCTCTCCTTCGAGGCCCAGGAGGCCTTTCGCCGGAAACTGCCTTTTCTGGCGGACCGGGACGGTGTAAGGATTGAAGGAATGAAGGATGGAGAGAATCCTTAAGCCAACCTTAACACCTCCCTGACAAATAGCAGGAAATAAAATTTGCAGGGCTCCCGTTTTTTAGAGAAAGCATAACAAAGTTTTCCCCCCTATGACGAAAAGTTTTGCCAGAACGGCAATATTGATAAGTTTCCTGGCCTTCTCGCTGATGCGCTGCGCCTTCTTTTCGGAAACCGGCCGGGATGTCGTGCACAACCCCTCCCGGGCAAAGACAAGGACGGCGAAGCCGGCAGAGACGGAAAGAAAGAGCCCGGCGCGCGAGGCCTACGCTCCTGAAAGGCTCGAAGTGGTGGATTACGCCAAACAGCTGCTGGGCACCGAATATCGTTACGGCGGTAAAAACCCCCGTACGGGCTTCGACTGCTCCGGCTTTACACAGTATGTGATGGGCCACTTTGGGGTGGATCTCTCAGCCAGCTCTCGCTATCAGGCCAAAGAAGGCGAAAAGGTGGACGTAAAAAACGTGAAGCCCGGCGACCTCATCTTCTTCAAACGCACTCCCGCCAGCCAGGTCTTTCACGTGTCTATGGTCGTGGAAAACAGCAAAGAGGGGATAAAGGCGATCCACAGTACTTCCCGGGGAGTGGTCATCGACAACATCAGCAAATCGGACTACTGGCGGCCCAAGATCTCTTCTGCCCGCAGTGTGCTTCAGGAATGAAGGAATGAATGGCCCTCCAGCCCACATCCTGTTAATTTTTGTATTTTCGCATTTCTTTCAGCCTGCCGGCGGATGGCCGGGGCTGTTTTTTACTAAACCACAGCGCATATATGATCAATTTGATACTATTTGGCCCTCCGGGATCCGGCAAGGGCACGCAGGCGGCCAAGTTGGTTGAAAAATACGAATTGCTGCACATTTCCACAGGAGACCTGTTCCGCTACGAAATGGGCAATGATACCCCACTGGGGAAAAAGGCGAAGAGTTACATCGAAAAAGGAGAACTGGTGCCCGATGAGGTCACCGTCGGCATGCTCCGCAATAAGGTGGAGGCCAATCCCGGCCTGGGAGGCTACATCTTCGACGGTTTTCCCCGGACCGTCAATCAGGCCGGCGCCCTGGATAAGCTGCTGGCGGAAAAGGGCAGTGAGGTTGCCCGCCTGATCATGCTGGAAGTGCCGGATGACGAGCTCGTCAAACGCCTGCTGGAACGGGGAAAGACCTCCGGGCGCACCGATGATGTGGATGAAAAGATCATTCGCAACCGCATCGAAATATATAAGAAAGAGACTACGCCGGTATACGACTATTACCACGAAAAAGGCAAAGCCAGCAAGGTGAACGGCGTCGGGAGCATTGAAGAGATATTTCAACGCCTCTGTGTCGAAGTGGACAAGCTGGCTTAGCGTTTCGGCCTTTTTTCGCCTATTCTTCCGGCCGGTATCAGTCGGAGAATTTCCAGCGGCGGAATGTCTCCATGGCCTCGTATTCGGCAAGGCCGAGCTGGCGGTAAGCCTGGGCGGTGGCCTGGTTGCGGTCTTCGGCGCGCTGCCAGAACTCCCGCTCGTCTGTTCCCGGGAAGGGCGGGCGGTCTTTCTGCGACTGGTGCATGAAGATGGCCTGCCGTTTTTTGCGCAGCTCCTTAGGGCTGAGCGGAACGGCCATCTCGATCTCGTGCACCGGCCATTCGTGCCAGGCGCCGCGGTACAGCCACAGCCAGCAGTCCTTGATCCATGGCTTGCCTTTCAGCTGGTCAAAAGCCCTGAAAATAGCATCCATGCAGGCGCGGTGGGTGC
>CAYVVK010000587.1:0-4418 GCA_964454855.1 uncultured Phaeodactylibacter sp.
GAGAGAGAGTCGGCGTTTGAAAAAATAATTTGTGGTTTTAGGCTTACGCGAGAGGATCGTCCGCCTTCCCACTTCCGCCTTCCGCCTTCCCACTTCCGCCTTCCGCCTTCCCACTTCCGTCTTCCCACTTAGTCAACTCCCGGCTGATACACCCGCTCCGCCTCCCGAAAAATAGTGGCCCGGTCCAAAGTCATTTTCTTCAGCCGTTGCTGGGTGAACAGCTCCATCTGGTCCGTATAGTGCGGGCTGTCGGGGCGGGCGGAAGCGCCGTAGGCGTTGACGCTTTCGATCTCCACGCCCTCTTCTGAGAACTGCACCAGCTGGATGTAGGATTCTCCGGAAACGGGGCGCAGGCGGCCGTCGGGCTGCAGTTCGCTGCGGATGGCCGCCAGCACATCCGGCCCGCCGCCCATAGGCAGAGATACCTTGCCGCGGGAATGGCGCTGTAGTTCTCCCAGGGGCACGGTGGCTTTTCCGAAGTGCTGCTGCAGGTGTTCCTGGGCATAGCGCACGGCTTCCACAAGCAGGGGCTCCTTTAGCTTGTCTCCCTGTTTTAATCCCGTGCTGCCCAGTTTCCGTTCCAGGAAGTAGTAGGCCAGCAGGGCAGTGGATGCCCCCTCGCTATCGGCACTGGCCACGCGGCCCCAGCGGCGCAGCAGCTCGATGCTTTCCGACAGCTCCGGGTATTTGCGGGGGTTGAGGGAAAAGAGCAGCTCCAGGCCGGGAATGGTGGGCATGGGCTTGTGGTAGGCCTGGTCGTATTTGATGCGTTTGAAGGTTTCGTAGTCCAGCTTGTCGTACTGCCGGATGAGGGCGTCGAAGCGCACGGCGCGGTTGGTGAGGCCATCAGGAGCCTGATAGCCGTGGGTGGCCGGGATGCGCCCGGGCTCGGGATTATCGGCAGGGGCGGAGGAAAGGAAGGGCGTGTGGTTGCAGTTGTAAACGTAACCGGAAGCGGGGTCGATGACCTGAGCCAGGCTGTCGAGCGGATGGTAGTCCTGCGGCCAGAGCGTGGCGGAGGTATCGCCCGGCAGTACGCCCTGCCAGTCGTAATGAGGGTTGCGCTTCGGAAACAGCCCGTTGCTGATGTAGTAGATGTGGCCCTCGTGGTCGGCGTACACGATGTTGGTGCAGGGGATGGCCTGCATGGCCAGGGCGGCGCGGAATTCCTCAAAGTTGCGCGCCTTGTTCATGCGGTACCACTGCTCCGCCGCGCGGATGTCCTGGTTGGCGGTGGTGCGCAGGGCGAAAAAACCGTTCGGCGTTTCGAAGGTGACGCCGTATTTGCTCTTGTAGAATTTTTGTTTGGCGCCGACGGGCAGAAAACCCAGCAGTTTGATGCGTGCCTTGAAGTGGTGGGGCTGCAGTTCCAGCCACTGCCCGTCGAAGCGGTAGTGAAGTTCTTTTTCCGGGTGCATCTTCAGCGCGTATACATCGGTGAAATCGGGATAGTTGAGGGTATGCGTCCAGCCGAGTTGCGGGTTGGTGCCCAGAAAGATGGTCGCTCCGCCCACGAAGGTAGCGCCCAGGATGTTCCAGCCCTCATCGCTGCACAGGTGGGCTTCGTACCAGGAGTAGGGCCCCTCCAGCGGCTGATGGGAGTTGCTCAGCAGGAAAGTCTTGTCTTCTTTGGTTTTTTTCCGGCTGACCGCCACGGCATTGGATCCCCATTCCTGCTCCGCCTCTTCGGTGGTGTATTTTCCATTCAGGATATTCCCCAGGGGCTTCTGTACATTGGCCATAAAAGACTGGCCAAGTACGTAGGAGGCGATCATGTCTTTGCCGGAAACAGGAAAGGCCCTGCGGTGGAGCACTTCCTTCGGATGCGCCGCCGCATAGGCATTCAGCCCGTCGGCGTAGGCTTCCAGCACGGCCTGGAATTCCGGGGAGAGATCTTTTTCATAACGGGCTTCCGCCAGCTCGCGCCCGCCGAGAATATGCATGGCCACATCCAGCCGCGCGCCCTCCTTGCCGAAAACCAGGCCCATAAGCCCCCTGGTGGGCAGCAGCATTTTCTGGATGGTGAGAAAATCGTCTTCCGCCGAGGCCCAGGCGAAGCCATAGGCTACCTCCGCATCGGTAGGGGCAAAGATGTGCGGCACGCCCCATTGATCCCGCACGATGGTGATGCTGTCGGGGCGGATCTGGGCGGAGAGGGTGGAGTAGAGGAAGAGGCTGGAGAGTATCAGAAGCAAAAAGCGCATAGACAATGAATTGGGTTGATTTTGGAAATGGCTATTTACCATCTTTACGGTACTTCTCAAAGAAGGCCTTCCCTTTTTCAAATTCCTCCTCAAACACTTTGCGGATCTCCTCGACATCAAAATTATCCAGTGAGCCGTACTTGCCCAGCAGGAAGTCGAACACCTTGCCCAGGCTGTAGGTATTGGCCGCCGAGAAGGCCGCCATGGAAATGCCCCCCAGCAGGCTGCCGATGCCCGGCACCAGCTTGAAGGCACTGGCCGAGAAGCGCGCCATCAGGCTGCCGCTCAGCGCGGAGATGATGGCCTTGCCCTGTAGTTCGGCATAATTCACGCCGTGCAGCTTACAGAGCGCCTTCAGCATGTCGAGCTGCACCAGGGTGACCGCCGCCACATCGAACATGGGCACCGGAATGGCGCCTCCCGCCGCCGCGAACAGCGCATTGGATTGGATGATCTTCTGAGCTTCTTTCTGCTTGCCTTCCATAGGTGATCTCGGTTTTATCAAAGATAAGGTTAATTCGTGGAATCGTGCATTCATGCATTCGTGCATTCGTCACTCAAAACTCAAAACTCAAAACTCAAAACTAAAAACTAAAACCCCATCACTCCTCCACCAGCCGCTGCCCCCGCAGGCGCCGAATCCCATAACTGACCACAAGCATCACGGCCAGGCCGATCACATAGGCGGTAATGGCCATCAGCCATTCGTACTGGTCTTTCGCGAGGGCTTCGCGTTTGGCGGCGAGCCCCCACAAGTTAACCAGCCCTTTTTTGACGAAAAATTTGGAGACCAGGGTAGTGGCCGTCAGGCCCGCCAGGTAGCCTATTGCCAGGTTGAACGCCTCCTGGCCGAGGAAGGAGGTGAATTTGGACATAGTTGGTTTTTTGGGAAAGCTACGAAGTTTTTTTGTGTTTGGGTGACGCCTCCTTTCTTGCCCCGCCTTTGGCCAGAGGTGTCGCCCGCTAATATACCGAAACACCATAAAACCGATATCCACTAAACATATCCCCTTATCCCATAAACCGCATACCCCACCCACTCCTTAACAATCGCCTCCCAAAGAAAGAATATCCGCGCATTAGGCAGCAGCAGCGCCCCCGGCGTCCACTGCCAGCGTTCGCTGAGGTAGTCGACGGGGAAGGGCCTGGCGTCGACGCCTGCTTTCTCGAAGCAGCCCTGTGCGCGGCGCATGTGCCAGGCGGAGGTGAGCAGCAGGCAGCGCGCCCCCGGGTAGTGTTCCTTCAGCAGGCGTTTGGTGTAGAGGGCGTTTTCCCGGGTGTTGCGGCTTTCATCCTCAATGATGATGTCCTCTTCCGGGATGCCGATGCGCTGCAGGAAATCCCGTGCTTCAACTGCTTCCAGCGGCCCTTCTTCCAGAATGCGCCCGCTGCCGCCGGTGATCAGTATTTTCCGGATCTTGCCCGTGCGGTACAGCTCCAGGGTGTTGACGAAGCGGTTGGCGCGGTCGCTGAGGTTGTAGCGGTCGCGGGTGGGAACGATGTTGGGGTTGGAAAAGCCGCCCAGCAGGATGCCGATGTCGTAGGGTTCCTCGATCTCATCTGCCCTGAGGGTGTCCGGCTCCCAGGCGCGGATCACCAGGTTGAAAAGGGCGGGGTTGGAGAGCAGAATTAGTATAGCTATGGCACTCAGGAGCGCTCGCTTTTTCCACTTCGCATTTTTGCCCAGCCAACTGTATAGCAATAGGCCCAACAGCCAGTTGATGGGCTTGAGGAGGAAGGCCAGGAGTTTGGAGAGGAGGAAGAACATGAGGGAATGGTTTTGCGGTTTTGCGGTGTTGCGGTGTTTCCCCGCCTACGCTAAGCTTCGGCGGGCGGTAGGTGTAAAGGTATGATGGAATTTCGGTGTTTTGGTGTTTCGGTATGATGGTGTATGGGTATTTTGGGGTTGTGGTATTTCGGTGCCTGCTCTGGGGTTGTGTAAAAAACCTAAATTCAAGTTAATTGATAAAAATAGATATTACATGCCTACGGCATGCCCTGCGCGGCTGACAATTTCTTCTACCGATATTGCATGCCTACGGCATGCCCTGCATGGCCGATTTTCTACCGATATTGCATGCCTATAGTGCTGCGGGTAAAAAATCAATAAAATGTTCTGCAATAATATTCGTTTTCAGATATTCGATTTTCCACCCCCCTGCGCCCCCGCCAGCGGGGGGGATACCGCTCTCACGTACTGCTCTGACAGGCTCC
>CAYVVK010000588.1:0-4415 GCA_964454855.1 uncultured Phaeodactylibacter sp.
TACCGCCCACCCCGCAGCCCGCGTCCAGTATGCGTTGAGTGTCTTCCACTCCTCCCCAGCGCAGCAGTTCCATGGCCAGGCCCACCTGCGCCTGCTGATGGCTCTTGCCGGTTTTCCCTCCCTCCGGATAGTACCCGTGGTGCATATGCTCCCCCCAGGTATCCAGCCAGAGCGGGGTGGAGCGGTCGTAAAAATGCTTTATTTTCTCGTTCAGGCTATCGGCCATATTCATTCATTCAATCATTCAATCACTTCTACCCGCCACAGCTTTACACAAAGGCAGGCATACCCTCAACAGGCAAAGTACAAAACCACGATCACCAGCGCGATCACCAGCAAGGCTCCCACCTGATAGCGGTTGAGCCGCTCCCGGTACTGTTCCGGAATATCCCGCTGCCCGCTGATGGACAGGCGCAGGTAGCCGAACAATGCCGCCGGTATAAACAGGAACCCCGCCAGCGAGCCCACAATGACCCGCACGAACATCAGCAACCAGCGGAAAGGGCCAATCTTCACTTCTTTCTCCTCCGCTTTCTGCGCTACCGGGGGCTCTCCCGCTTTGGGCTTCCGGCCGGCGATGGCAATGCCGTATTCTCCCTTGCCTTTTACCCACTGCGGTTTGACGTAACGGTGCTCGATATCCGTAAAACCGGCATTCTGAAACCACTGCCGGTATTCCCGTTCTTTTGGGAAGAGCATCCAGGTATTGGCGATGAAGCGCGCCAGAGGGTTGGCCGGTTCCAGGGGGCCGATCATCAGGGCTACTCCTCCTGCTTTGATCACCCGGTAAGCCTCATTGATGCCTTTCTGGGGGTTGGGCCAGTATTCGATGCTGCCCGCTGAGACGTAGCGGTCGAAACTATCGGTTTCGAAAGGGATGTTCTCGGCATCGCCCAGCTGGAAAGTGCAGCCCTGAAGTGCTTCCTTTTCTTTGGCCTTGGCCATCTGATGAGGGCTCTGGTCTACGCAGGTGATGTGCTCCGTTTTGATGTAGCGGGCGATACCCTCCGTAGTAAAGCCCGTACCGGAGCCGACATCGATAACCTTAAGCCCGGGGTCGTTCAGCTCTCCAATTTCCAGGGCATCGTCGCGCATGCGCGCCGTCCAGAAAAAAGGGTTGACGAGTTTGTCATAGAAAATGGAAAGAAAGCGATAGAACCAGTAAGCTTCTTTCTTGTGTTGGATCAGGCGCATGCTATCGGTTTTGTTGTGGTACAGGCTGGTGAGTGATGGTGTCTACAGGGCATATGTCTTCACAGATCATACAGGCGATATCGCAGGGGCGGTCCACGGCGATGGTGTCGAAATCGCTGATAAAGCCGGCTTCCTGCGGGCAGATGGCCACACAGGCGCCGCAGTTGATGCAGGCGTTCCAGCCTATCTGGAAGATCACAGGTTCTTTATTACTCATTGGGTTCAGATCTTTTTGTACTCGGAATGGGGGCTGAAGTAGCCGGACATGGTTTCGAACAGGCGGGCGTTGCGCTGAGGGATATCGTTCGTCCGGAATATATCGGTCTTGGCTTCATACAGTTTCCACATTTTATTGCCAAGTTCCTTCAGCCACTTTTTCTGGTATCCCTCCAGGGTGGATGCAGTAGGCCGGTGCCCTTCGGCGATCAGTTGGGTGAGATAGTCTGCGGCAATGCGGCCGCCGCTCAGCGCGGTGTGAATGCCGCCGCCGGTAATGGGGTTGACGTGGCGGGCGGCATCTCCCACCAGGATGAGGTTGTCGGCAAATTGTGTGCGCAGGGGAGCTGCCAGGGGCACCCCGCCGCCCTGTATTTCCAGGATGCGGGAGTTTTTGAACCGTTCTTTGAAAAAGGAGTGCTCGATGAAATGATCGAGATGCCACTGCGCGGTCTTATCCGTCATGGTGCGCGCCACCCCCAGGCCGATCTCAGCGTAGCCATAGCCCTTCGGAAATACCCAGGCATAACCGCCCGGCGCCCACTCATGGCCGGTGATGATCTCCAGCAAGCCGTAGGTTTCTACCTGGTCGACGACGAACTGCAGGCAGCTGGCCAGCTCCGGGAATTTGATGTGGGTGCGCAGGCCGGCCCATTTGCCTACCTGTGATTGCAGGCCGTCAGCCCCGACGAGGACTTTTGCCGAAACCGTAAATTCTTTATTGAAGTGCCGCAGTTTCACCTCACAGCGATCGCCACCGTTTGGAGAATAGCCCAGGCCGGTAGTCTTCAGCATCACTTCCGCTCCCGCCCGCTCAGCCTGGGTCATCAGGAAGCGGTCGAAGCGGCGGCGGTCCACCACATAGCCCAATGGCTTCTTTCCTTCCTCCGGGCTGTATTCTTCCGGTTTTAGCTGCCGGTAATCTATAATTACCTTATCTCCGGTTTCATTGTAGATCCCGAAACCGTAGATGGCTTCATGGATGAACTCCTCTTCCAGAGGGATGTTCACCTCCTCGAGGGCGTGGCGGCTCACCGCCCCGGAGCACTGTATGGGCGCCCCAAGTTCCTGCCGCTTATCCACCAGCAAGACCTTCAGCCCGTTCTCGGCAGCTATCCGGGCGGTGGTAGCGCCGGCAGGGCCGGAACCTATGACAACGAGATCGTAGTGTGATGAGGAGGGCATAAAGCGAGCATTTGTATTGTTTGCTCAAAGCGAAATGGTTTGAGTACTTTTTTTAAAACTCAAACCATTTCACTTTGAGTATATACGAGCATTCGAATTGGTTTTTAACTGTACTCAAACCAATTCGCCGCCAGTATATCATTGGGAACCATTATTCCCGGGGCTGGTTCATCCTATTTCAGTATTTCTCCGTCTTCTTCAAAAGGTATGCTTTTTTTGGTGAACATTTTCACTTTTATGCCCTTCTTGAAAGGAAAGGGACGGAGCCTGCCTCCGCCTTATCTCGAAATTGAAAAGAAAACGGAACCCATCATGTGGAAAGAAGAAGACAACAAACTCAAAGCGACCTTTAAGTTCAGTGATTTTACAGAAGCTTTTGGCTTCATGACCGAAGTAGCCTTCCATGCCGAAAAAATGCAGCACCACCCCGACTGGCACAATGTGTACAACACGGTAAATTTCGCCCTGAGCACCCATGATGCCGGTGATGTGGTGACCGATAAGGACCGCGAGCTGGCCAAGGCCATCGATAAGGTGTATATGAAATATCAGTAACGACACCCCATACCTGCCTTTCTGCTGAATGCAGTAAACCGCTGTTCCTGAAAAGCTTTGCTTTGCCAGTACTGCAAACTGCTCACTGCAAACTGCTCACTGCAAACTGCTCACTGCAAACTGCTCACTGCAAACTGTTTATCCCCTCCACGCTAGGAAGCTCTCCCGGAATCTTTTATTTTGAGCTCCCGATTTAACGTCAACTCAGCAGTATGCACATCAGCAGCAAACTTCCGAATGTAGGCACCACCATTTTCACCGTCATGTCCGCGCTGGCCAATGAACATGGAGCCATCAACCTGTCTCAGGGCTTTCCCAATTTTCCTTCCTCCGAGCGCCTGTCCGCCCTGGTTTATGAGTATATGAAAAAGGGATACAACCAATATGCGCCCATGCCGGGTGTGCCCCGGTTGCGGTCGCGGCTGGCCGAAAAAGCAGAACGTATGTACGGGAAGGCACCGGAGCCCGATACCGAGATCACCATTACCGCCGGCGCTACCCAGGCCCTCTTTACCGCCATCACGGCCTTCGTCAGGCCGGGCGATGAAGTGATCCTCATCGAACCTGCCTTTGATTCCTATAAGCCTTCCGTAGAGGTGAACGGAGGCATTCCCATTGCTTACGAAATGAAAGCTCCGGATTATCAGGTAAACTGGGATGAACTGGGGCGATTGATCAGCCCGAAAACCCGGATGATCATCACCAACACGCCCCACAACCCTACGGGCACCACGCTTAAAGCCACCGGCCTGCAGGCATTGGAACAACTAACCAAAGATACAGACATTCTCGTGCTCAGCGATGAAGTCTACGAGCACCTCATCTACGATGGCCAGGAACATCAGAGCGTGCTCCGCTTCCCTGGCCTTTGGGAGCGCAGCCTGGCCACTTTTTCCTTTGGCAAGACCTTTCACAATACCGGCTGGAAGGTCGGCTACTGTGTGGCGCCCGCCCACCTGATGGCCGAGTTTCGCAAGGTACACCAGTACAACGTTTTTACCGTCAACACGCCTATTCAGTACGCCCTGGCCGATTACCTGCTCGACCCGGACACCTACCTCTCTCTCAACGGTTTCTACCAGCAAAAGCGGGACTTCTTCCTGCAGGCCATGCAGGGTTCCCGCCTGCAGCCGCTGCGCTGCGAAGGCACCTACTTTTACCTCTTCGACTACAGTGCCATCAGCGATGAGCCGGATACGGAATTCGCTAAGAGGATGACCACGGAGTTTGGGGTGGCGGCCATTCCGGTTTCTGTGTTTTACTCC
>CAYVVK010000589.1:0-1844 GCA_964454855.1 uncultured Phaeodactylibacter sp.
CACTGATATAGGCTTTATTTCCAATAAAACTATTATTGTTGATGCTAATAAAGGGGATCACCGCGGTAGATTTAACATAGACCCCGCCGCCTTGAGAAAAGGATTGATTTCCACGAAATAGATTATTGCTAACGGTGCCTTCGGCGACCAGGTTGATTCCGCCTCCATTTAGGATAGCCGTATTATCGATCACATAATTGCCACTAAAATTGCTGGCCTGTGCTGGGTTTACGATCCCTAAAACGGCGGCTCCAAAGGACTGTTGGCTTGTGTTCTGGATAAAAATAGAATTGGTAACGGTACAAGCTGTTACACTACAATCGAGTGCCCCTCCCACGGCCTTAGCTTGATTTCCATAAAAGAGATCGGAATCAAAACTTGCAGGATGATCGGTAAATACGGCGCCTCCAAAGCTGGCCTCATTTAACTTGAACTGATTTCCGCTAAAACTTACAGTTACAGTTGGATCTGTACCGGTAAAATCGCGAATATAGACAGCCCCGCCTTTCCCATCAATGGAGTTTCGCAGCTCCGAACGATTTTCGATAAAATCATTTTCTTCGATGGTTAAATTACATCCATAACTAAAGATGGCCCCGCCACTGTGATTGGTGGTATTTTCACGAAACAGATTCTTACGAAGGGTCACACCATCGCTAATCAGACAGCGAACGGCGCCTCCATAATGCTCAAAGGATCTGTTTTGCACAAATTGATTTTCGCTAATTAGAACCTCGGCGGTACCGGCATCATTACTCATTTGTTCTATTTTAATGGCGCCGCCTCCAGCAGAGGGAAGCAAGGTGTCTGGGGTGCTGCCCGTGGCATCGGCGAGATTACCGGAAAACTCATTGGAACGGATTTGCACTTTGGGAGCCTGTCCAGTTGGATCAGAATAAGCAAACAGCACAGTGGGACCCCCAAAATCACTCGAAGAAATATTCCCGATAAAACGATTGTTACGAATTTCCCAAGTCCCGTTTCCCATGGCGAAAAACCCGGATCCACCAAACGTTGTAGAATAATCCACATTATTGATTATGCCGCTATCATAGAGGAATAGGGTTTCCGTTTCTGTCAAGAAAGAGTTGATGCCCTGGGCGATATAGCTTCCAGCGGGCCCATAAGGAAAGGTCAGAATGCGATCATCGAGTAGGCTTTGTGGTTGCAAGGGAGTAAAATCCCAATGACGATTGTTACGGATCTGACTATGGCTGATATGCAAGCTCACCTCGCTAAAGATCCCATAGTATGAATTTTCGATAATGGCGTATTGGAATTGGCTTCCTCCGGTATGGCTGAAGTCCTCACTGTCCACATCGGCAAATTCGCTGCCTTGAGCGCTATCTTGAAAGTCCAGTGCCAACCATAGGCTGGCCTCTTGAGGCGTGCGAGCCGTAAAGGTGATAGGCGCATCTGACGTTCCTTGAGCCACCAAACCCCCATTGCTCTGAAAGACAAGGCCGGTGTAGGCGCTAAAGTAGAGTGTGGTTCCCGCGGCAATCGTGAGCAGATCATTTTCTACGGTCACCGTGCTTTCCACGCAAATGATGCCATTGGGAGAGTCCCAAGTGGTGGCCGCAGTAATGCTATCGCCATCCCCGGAGGTAATGGTGAGGCCACAGCTGGAAACCGCGGTCACTTCGGTGTGAGCGGTGCTCAATAGGGTATTATTGCCCAGCGCCTGTAAACGATAGCGATAACTGTCTCCGGCTTCTGTTGTCTCATCAAGCATTTGCACGGTTTCGCCCAGGGTGATCTCGCGAATCAAACTGAACTCATCGCTACCGGCGGGAGCGCGCAAGATTCGGTATCCGGTGGCAGACTGATAGGCTTGCCAATCT
>CAYVVK010000589.1:1854-4413 GCA_964454855.1 uncultured Phaeodactylibacter sp.
CCGAGCCATTCGGCAAAGGTTGACCGATAAAATTCAAATAAGCATTATCGCCAATCCCGGCGCTAAGGCGGATCGGAGCGCTCATTTGGCGAACTGACCCAGCGCTAATCTCGACGGTAATTTCAAGGGGAGGATCACTCAGGGCGATGCTTCCCGCTAAGACTCCGTCGCTAAAGGCAGTAAGATCGGTGCTGGTAAAGTCCACCTCGTTTCCCTCTGGATCATAGACTTGCAGGGTAAAGGACTCGGAATACTCGGAGATTCGCAAGCCGTCGGTTCCCATGGCCAGGATGCTAACGGGAATCTCAGCACTGGGATTGTTGCTCAGAGGGGTTGTCATTTCAAAGGAATGAAACAGCTGGGGCGCTTTGACCGTAATCAAACCAGAACGACCCGTATTTTCGATAATATTGCTATCGAAGACATCCACAAGGATTTGTTTGGTATCGGTGCCCGTAAGGCTTTCGTCTTCATAAATTAATTCATAGCTGATCATGCCGTTTTCCCAGCTTCCCGCAGACTGTATCGTTAGGGCAAACTCGGTTTGATCGGCAAACTCCAAACTGGGTTGATAGTCTAAATCAAGATTGGTGGTGGTGGCGTCGATCGCTTGAACCTCCGCTTGGAAAGGTTCTCCAGCGGTGATCAGAGTGGGCATGTTGAGCTGGAAATAGCGAGAACCTTCTACAGGTGTCGTGGTGAACTGATAGGCGGTAGGGTTTTGCAAGGCCCAGCCATCGGTGCCGACCAGTTCCGGTAGTAATTCGATTGTAATCGTCTGTCCATAAGGAAGCAGTTGGGAAGGGGTAAAGGTGGCAACCGTGGAAGTTAAGGTCCAAAGTCCTGCCAAGGTATCGCCCTCAGATTGGATGATCACATACTCTCGTAGTGTTTCATAGCCAACGGGTTTAGAAAAGGTAAGCGTAATCTCACGATTGACAGATACCTCCGTTTCGTTTTGACTGGGTGAACTGGAAAGCACTTTTAAGGACTGATAGGCTTGATAGGCTTCCAGTTCTCGTTCCAGCTCTTCCAAGTTGTTCTCACAATTAGGTAAAAGGAATAAAAAGACGAGCGATGTAATGCAAGTGTATAAAAACAGTCGGTTTACGACTCTCAAGCTCGCTGGGAATGCATTAGAAAGATAGATCATGATTTGCCTCTGTTCACCATATTATATATGTGCATAGAATAATAAAAAAATTGCAGAGTTACCCAAGTTTCATCAAAAAAAAGAAACCTCTCACCCCCTGGCGCAAACCTGGGAGATACAAGGTATAAACTTAAAAAGAAGTTAAAAGAGAAAAAGAATTATTGAACAGAACCTACAAAATGGTTATTGTCAACTTCTCTTGCAGTGTAGATTTCTGAGATATTGACACCCCAAATAAACTCGCCACTGGCTGCGAACTCGCTCCAGGTGGTTCCGCCGTCCGTAGTGAACCATGATCTGCCTGTGCTCATAGAAACGAACCAAGCATGATTTTCATCAGCGGCCCAGAGGTCATTAAAAGAATCAGCGGTTCCGATACTATCATATACGTCCCAGGTAGTTCCGCCATCGGTAGATTTAGCAGCATCGCCGTTACCGGCCATCCAGAGGTTTTGCGCATCTGCAGCATAGATGCCGACGGAAATGAAACCCGCGGGCATGGTTAACTCGCTCCAGGTGGCTCCACCGTCGCTGGTGTGAGCAATCTTTTGATATGAGGTGATCCAAGCAGTATCTGCATTTGCCGCCGATCCACCTGAAGTGGTACCCCAATCGGCAATGCCGGGATCTTGCACTTCCCAAGTGGTTCCACCGTCGCTGGTGTGTTGTAGTAGGGAGTTACTGAGTGCCCAAACATTATCGCCATCCCCTCCAAAGATCCATGTGGCATATCCGCCTTCTCCTGCGGGTGGAGTTTGCGCGGTCCAGGTAGCGCCTTGGTCGGTGGATTTGAAGATTCTACTATCTGATGTACCATCGACACGTCCTGAAAAATAAATATTGTTGGCATCGGCACCCCAAACGGAAAATATCCGGTCTGCTCCGGTTGCAGAACTACCACCATTAAAGACCCAGGTGGCTCCATTGTCGGTGGAAATATAGAGTCCACCTTCGTATTCTCCCATGATTGCCAGATTTTCGGTGGCCCAAACATCGGCAAACTCGGTGTGTCCGGAAGAACCTTGGCTCATTTCTGTCCAAGTATTGACTGGTTCTAAATCACAAGCATCGGGAGTGCCATTCGCATCGGCATCCACGGTGTCATCGCCAGCGGCGCAGACATCGCAGCCATCGGGAACGCCGTCGCCGTCCGCATCTACAGCGTCATCGGAGCCAGCACAAATGTCGTCAGCATTCGCGGAAAAGCCAGTGGGCACGTCATCGCCTTCGCATCCTTCTTGAGTGGCGCCGTCGGCTTCACCGAATCCGTCGCCATCGGCATCTTCATAGAAGGTTACGGTGGTACAATCGTCGCCGTTGCCGTCGCCGTCGCCGTCGCCATCGGTAGCAGGATCGTCGCCACAATGGAGGCCAAAGCTTGCGACAATCAGTAAGGTGAGTAGAGT
>CAYVVK010000590.1:0-661 GCA_964454855.1 uncultured Phaeodactylibacter sp.
TGAGCAGCATCTGCATGATGACGGCCACATCGCGGGCGTTGGCAAACAGGCCGGCATGGCCGCTCACGCCGCCCAGCATGGCGGCGCCCATATCGTGCACATAACCGTGCACGGTTTGCAGGCGGAAGTAGTCGTCCCGTTCGGTCGGGACGATGCGTTGGGGTGGAAAATGCTTCCAGGGGTTGTAGGCCGTAACTTCCAGGCCCAGCGGCCGGTAGAATTGGGCGTTCACATACTCATCCAGCGGTTGGCCGCTCAGGCGTTCCACCATGCGGGCGATGAGGTAAAAGCCCAGGTCGCTGTACTCGTAGTTGCGGCCGGGCCGCAGGTTGGAGCGGTAGATCTGCTGCCAGACCGTATCCACCATATCATTACGCAGGAAGAGGTTGCTGGCTATGGCAACAGAATAGTTGGCATCGGGACTGCGGTGATAAAAGCCGGAGCGGTGGCGGGCGCGGCGCCGGCGCGTGTACATGGTTTGTTTGTAGAAGGGGATCCAGTCGGCCAGGCCAGCGCGGTGGGCCATGATATCGCGCAGGATGAGGTGCGATTTATTGGTGCCCGCCAATTCGGGCAGGTAGCGCACAATAGGCGTATCGATGTGCAGGCGGCCTTCTTCGTAGAGCTTCAAGAACCCCTCGAAGGTCACCACCGAGCCGGT
>CAYVVK010000590.1:671-4390 GCA_964454855.1 uncultured Phaeodactylibacter sp.
CTTCTTCGTAGAGCTTCATCACGGCGAGTGTAGCCGAGGCGATCTTGGTCAGCGAGGCCAGGTCGTAGAGGTCATCCAGTTGTACGGCCTGATCTTCGCGGTAGGTATGGTGGCCGAAAGCCTTTTCGTAGACAATATTTCCATTTTTGGCAACCAGTACAGCGCAACCCGGCGTAGCTTTCGCTTTGATGGCGTTGTCGGCAATAGCCTCTATCTGCGCGATGGTGCTGCTGTCCAGCCCCACGCTCTGTGGCGGAGCATAACCGAAGCGCTGCAATTTTCGGGTGATGACTCCAGTATTGAAGGCAGCGCGGGGCGAGGCCGTTACCGGCAGGCGCCCCTTAAAGGCGATGGCCCCGAAGAGGCCCTGGGCGGCGAGGTCTTGGGTGATGGGGTCTTCATCATAGGCTTCCAGGACGTATTCTATGCCGTCGAAATTTTTCAGGCTGTAGGGGTTGCCGAATACCACCAGCACCACTTTAGTGCGCTGCTGGAGGGCCCGCAGGAAGTTCACCGTGCTGGAAGTGACGCCAAAATTCCTGCCCGCGCTGTTGTTCATGCCGTGCAGGCTCACCACCACTACATCCTGGGCACCAAGGCGCTGCATTAGGTTCTGGCTACTGGCGCCGGAGATATCGCGCCCTGTTTGCAGGCTAAGCATTTTCTTGTAAGAAAGGAGGCGCTCCTGAAAGGGCGTCCGCTCGGTGGCGCCGATACTGAGCGATGCGATGCTCAGGCCGTCGAGTTCGTCAAAAGGCAGCAGTTCTTCCGGGTTGCGCAGCAAGGTCATGGCATTGGCGGTGAGTTCCCGCTTCAGGGCCAGGGCCTTCCCGGAATTGAGCTTGTCGCGAATGCCTTCCGGGTTCAGGGGCTCAAAACGGGTAAGGCCCAGCTGGTACTTGGCATGCAGTATTTTCCTGACGCTCTCCTCCACCCGCTTCCAGCTGATGTCGCCTTTAGCCAGGCGGCTTTTGAGGGCGGAGATGGCGGCGCCCATGTCTTCCGGCAGCAGCAGCATGTCATTGCCCGCCATGAAGGCCTCGGCTTCCACTTCACCGCTTTCGAAGTGTTTGGTTACGCCTTTCATGTCCAGGGCGTCGGTGAATACAAGGCCGTCAAAACCCAGGCCCTGTTTCAGCAGGCGGGTCACGGTATTGTAGGAAAGTGTAGTGGGGCGGTTTTCGCGGGCATCGAGAGCGGGTACGTTCAGATGGGCCACCATCATGCTGCCGATGCCGTACTGGGACAGCACCTTAAAAGGGAAGAGCTCTATACTGTCGAGGCGCTCAAAGCTGTGGTTGATGACCGGCAGGCCGTAGTGCGAATCCACATCCGTATCGCCATGGCCGGGGAAGTGCTTGGCGCAGGCCAGCACGCGGTGGTCCTGCAGGCCCTTGGCGTACATATAGCTTTTCACGGCCACATTATAGCGGTCTTCTCCGAAGGAGCGGTTGTTGATGACGGGGTTGGCGGGATTGTTGTTGATATCCGCTACCGGAGCGAAGTTGACCTGTGCGCCGACGGCCCGAAGTTGGCGCGCCACTTCCTTACCCATATCGTAGAGCAGGCGGTTGTCCTGAATGGCGCCCAGCATCAGCTGTTTGGGGAAGCTGACGGTGCTGGCTGCCATGCGCATGCCCAGGCCCCATTCGGCATCCATGGCGATGAGCAAAGGCACCGGCCCGGCCAGTTCCTGGTACTCGTTGATGAGGGCCATCTGCTTTTCGGGCGTACCCTGGAAGAAACACAGCCCGCCAACCTTGTACTGGCTGATCAGCCTTTTGAGGTTATCCACATGATCCTGGCCGAGGTTGGAATGGGCGCGCAGCATAAACAGCTGTCCGAGGCGCTCGTCCTCGCTCATGCTGTGGTACACCGAGTCCACCCAATCTTTCTCCCGATTCGGGACATTCGTTCGCAGGGGTGTATAAAAGGAGGACAGAAGCC
Source organism: uncultured Phaeodactylibacter sp. (assembly GCA_964454855.1). GTDB lineage: Bacteria > Bacteroidota > Bacteroidia > Chitinophagales > Saprospiraceae > CAYVVK01. The sequence goes on from CAYVVK010000590.1 coordinate 2,619, forward strand.
CCCATGCCATCAATATCACAGGTAGTAAAAGTCTCTTTTTCACAGGCCGTCTCTTTTTTACTGCTGAGGGCTGTTCGGAAGCCGAACCTTATAGCTAGGGTCGATCTCCGCGGCCTTCAGCCGGTATTTTTTTCCTAATTCTTCGTTGCCGATATTGTAATAGGCGGTGCCCAGGTTGTACCAGGCTTCCGCACTTCCCGGCGCCTTATCGGCCGCCAGGGTAAAGTATTCCAGGGCCGCCATGTGGCCGCCTTTGATGCCGTGGGCCACCCCCAGCAGGCGCAGCACGTCGTACTCTTCAGGCATGATCTCCCGTGCCTGCTTGAGGTACTGTATGGCCTTGTCCAGGTCGCCCTGCTGCTCGCCGTAGTACCTGCCGGCATCGCGGTAGGTGATGCCCAGGTTGCGGCGGGCATCCGCGTAATCGGGGTCGAGCGATAAGGCGCTTTGGTAGGCGGCAATAGCCTTTTCGTATTCCTGCAGGTAATTATACGCATTGCCCAGCAAAAGATAGGCATTTTTGTAATTTGGATGGATGCGCAGGGCCTCCTGCAGGTGCCCAACTGCCCGCCGCAGCATGTCCTGTTTTTCGGCGGGGTTTTCCACTTTTACAGACTGAGTGATCAGTTCTCCCCCCACCGCATTGCGCAGCTTGGCGCTCTTTGGCGAGTATTGTATGTCGGTAGTGAATAAGGTGTAGTTGTCCTTCCAGGCCATATTCCGGACTACGGTACGTACGGTATAGGCTGCTGATACGATGGCTAAAACAGCAAAAACGGCGTAATAGTGCCGAAAAGCCGGCGTTTTGTCTTTCGGGCTACGCATTTTCGCCCATCGCTGCCCCAGAATGCCCAGGGCCAGGCAAAAACCCACCGAAGGCATGAAGAGCAGGCGCTCCGCCATGTGAGTGCCCACCGGGAAGAAGAGGTTGGAAACGATGGACAGGGTGGCCAGGTAGTACAGTATGGCAAAACTCATTGGGTCGCGCTTCGGCAGGCGGCGAAGAGCGTACACCAGCAGCGCCACATAAGCTACCAGGCTGAGCCAGGCGCCCCAGTGAGAGAAATCCACCACGCCGATCTGCCGGGGGTAGTAATCGTGCGTCAGGGTGATGGGGAAAAACAACAGCTGCAGGTACTTGCCCAGGCTGTAAAAGACCGTGCCCAGCCGCTCGCCGGTGGTAAACGGCAAATACTGCCCGCCTTCCACTTTCAGAAAGGGGTTGTTCATCATCTCCATCGTCGGTTCGCTCAGGCCGAAACCGAGCACCGAGAAGCGGATGGCCAGGAAGGCCAGGGCGGCCGCCGCAAAGGGTATGGTTTGTTGCACCACTTTACCCAGGCTGGCTTTGGTAAAAAAGTAGTAGGCCAGGGGCACTATAGCGAGAAAGGTGATCGCATTTTCCTTGGACAGCAGGCCCAGAAAGAAAATGCCGCCGGCCAGAAGGTTGAGCAGCGGTTTCTTTCCGAAGTAGGCGCGCAGCGAGAAGTACAGCGCCCCCAGGCTGCCCAGCAGGGCCACGATCTCATCCCGCCCCTTGATGTTGGCCACCACCTCGGTATGAACGGGATGAGCAGCAAAAAGCAGGCCGGCTGCCAGGGCAATAAAATAAGCACTGCCCTGCCCGCGGGAGCGAAACAGGCGGAGCACCAGCAGGTAGAGCACCGCCGCCGTCAAACCGTAAAGCAGGCCGTTGACGAGATGGCCGGCGAAGGGCGATTTGCCGAACAGCTCGGCTTCCAGTGCGAACATGGCCACCGTCAGCGGCCGGT
>CAYVVK010000591.1:0-4373 GCA_964454855.1 uncultured Phaeodactylibacter sp.
ATTGACAGCTAAATCTACAACTTTTTGTAAACTTTATTTTTGGACAGTTACTAAGTGAGCCGGAAGGAATTTCTTTCTATCCCTATAAGCTTAAATGGCAACGGCTGTTTATTCGGGTAAAACCCTGCTCAGCTTAGAAAAGTGAACCCATTGAATACCGGCGCGCTCATAAGAACCCAAATAAAATCAGGAAACAGGCGAAAACATACTCTCCGGGCATTATAAGCTGCGGATTTTCCAGCCAGCAATTTTCTGAAATGCAAGGCTTCCCCATAAACATTTTACCTGGTACGGTTTTTTTTATTAGACAATGTCCCTGCATATTTAAACCAAGACGCAGATGTTAAAGCAGAGCTTAAGCCAGAAAATGCTCCAGAAACTGTCGCCACAGCAGATACAGCTGATGAAACTGCTGCAAATACCGACGGCTACCCTGGAGCAAAGGATCAAAGAGGAGCTGGAGGCTAACCCTGCTCTGGAAGAAGGCAGTGAAAAGGACGAGATCCGCGAATTGGAAAAACCCTCAGAAGAAGATTTTTCGGAAGACAACCTCACGGCTGAAGAAAAAGATGGCCGGGAAGAAAAGTATGAACTGGATGACTACCTGAACGAATACATAGAGGACGACCCCGCTTATTACAAGCTTCGGGCAAACAATTACAGCCCGGATGAGGAAGACAAGGACATCCCCATCGCCATGGAAAACACCTTCCACGAATACCTCGAACAACAGTTGGGCATGCTCGAGCTCAAAGATGAGCGGGAGGAAGCCATTGCTCACCAGATCATCGGAAGCATCGATGATGATGGCTACCTGCGCAGAGACCCCGTCTCCATTCTCGACGATCTCATGTTTTCCCAGAATATTTTCGCCAGTGAAGAGGAGATCCTGGAAATACTCGAAAAAATTCAGGGCTTCGACCCACCAGGCATCGGTGCACGCGATTTGCAGGAATGCCTGCTGCTGCAGCTGAAGATGAAAAAATCGCAGGAAGAACAAGGCCTGAGGTCCATCGAAGACCAGGAAAGCCTGAACCTGGCCATCGATATCCTGGAAAATCACTTCGAGGAGTTTTCCAAAAAACATTACCAGAAGTTGCAGAACCGGCTCAACATCTCCGAAGACGGCCTTAAAGGCGCCATCGATGAGATCGTGAAGCTCAACCCCAAACCCGCAAGCGGGCATGCCGGCGGCAACACGCCCTATACCACTCAGTACATAGTCCCTGATTTCATCCTCACCAACCGCGATGGCGAACTGGAATTAACACTAAACTCCCGAAATGCTCCCGACCTGCGCATCAACAGCCAGTACCGCGACATGCTGCGCGCTTACAAAAAAAATACCGAAGGGCGACGGGCTGATAAGAAAGAGCGCGAGGCAGTTATGTTCATTAAGCAAAAGATCGACTCCGCCAAGTGGTTCATCGACGCCATCCGGCAGCGGCAGGAAACCATGTACAAGGCCATGTACGCCATCCTTCAGTACCAGTATGATTACTTCCTGACCGGCGATACCAGAAAGCTCCGCCCTATGATACTAAAAGATATTGCCGACATCACCGGCCTGGATATCTCCACCATCTCGCGTGTGGCCAACAGCAAATTCGTACAGACGGAATTCGGCACCAAGCGCCTAAAAGAGTTCTTTTCCGAATCGCTCTCCACCCAGGAAGGCGAGGAGGTGTCCACCCTGGAGGTCAAAATGATATTGGAAGATATTATAGCTCAGGAGAACAAACGAAAGCCCCTCTCCGACCAGAAGCTGCAGAAAGCCCTGGAAGAAAAAGGCTACAACATCGCCCGCCGCACCGTGGCCAAATACCGGGAACAGCTCAATATTCCGGTGGCCAGGCTGCGGAAAGAACTTTGAAAAGCCAAGCCAAAAAAAGTAAAAATCAGAAGATGGCTGAGCAGAGACTGCTTCGCGGGGCTCTATTTGCCGTCTGCCAGGCCTTCTCAAACAACTCAAAGAAACCACAACAGCCTGAACGTTCATGGCCTGTGAGAAATGGCCTCCAGCAACAGGCCGCATGCCCAGCGGATCTGCTCGTCGGCAATGATCAGCGGTGGGGCAATGCGCAGCGAGCGGCCGTTGAACAAGAACCAGTCTGTAACCAGCCCCTTGTCCATGCAGTAGCGGATCACTTCCTGTACCCGTTCAAAACTTTCCAGCTCTACGGCCAGCCAAAGGCCGGCACTGCGCACCTCAACGATATCGGGGTGTTGCAATAGCTCCAGGAACAATTGCTCCTTGCTTTTTACCTGTTGAATATAGTTTTCTTTCAATAGGGTTTCCAGGGTGGCCAGGCCAGCCGCGCAGCTCACCGGATGGCCGCCGAAAGTGGTGATGTGTCCCAGCACAGGGTCACTGGACAGGGCATTCATTACTGCTTTCGAAGCCACGAAAGCACCGATAGGCATTCCGCCCCCCATGCCTTTTGCCAGCAGCAGAATGTCGGGTACTATTCCATACTGTTCAAAGGCAAAGAGTGTACCGGTGCGGCCATATCCCGCCTGTATCTCATCCAGGATGAGCAGGGCCCCTACTTCATCACAGCGTTCGCGGACTTTCTGCAGGTAACCCTCTTCAGGTGGGCGCACGCCCCATTCTCCCTGTACGGTTTCCATCACTAATGCTGCTGTTTTTTCTGTGACCTGCTGCAGGCAGGGCTCGCAGTTATACTCTATATGGCGAATGCCGGGTATGAGCGGGTGGAAAGCCTGGGTGAAATCCTTCGGCCACATCAGGCTGGCAGCGCCCTGTGTACTGCCGTGGTATGCCCTCTTGCAGGCGACGATCTCATGACGGCCAGTGTGCCGTTTGGCCAGCTTCATGGCGCCCTCTGTGGCTTCCGCACCGGAATTGACGAAGTAGACGCTGTCCAGGGGTTCGGGCAGGCTTTGCGTAAGCAGTTCTGCCAGGCGTACCTGCGGCGCCAGCACAAATTCTCCGTATACCAGCGTATGCAGGTACTTGTCCAGTTGTGCTTTCACCGCCTCGATGACTGCCGGGTGCCGATGCCCCAGCCCACTTACGCCGATGCCGGCGATCAGGTCGAGGTAGGCTTTCCCTTCGGGATTATAGAGGTACATGCCCTCCGCCCGTTCTATCTCCAGCATGAGCGGAGAGGGGCTGGTCTGGGCGAGGTGTTGTAAAAATAACTGGCGAAGGTTGATCATGAATTTTTTAAATTGAGGTTTCTGTAATTGAGTGGATAGCTCAACTTCATTTAGAAATACCAACATAAGAACAAAGCGTATGTTAACCCAGGATCAAATAGAAGCTTTTCGTAGGGGCGGTTTTTTAATTATCGAAAAGCATGCCTCGCCGGAAGAGGCCGGCCACACTGCCCTTTCGGGAGATAAAAAAAGTTATTGAAGTATTAAACCGGCCTTAGGTATTCGTGCTGTCCGTTTTTTTGACGATCTTGTTATGGCGCTGTATCGCGCATTGAAGCAGCAATTGCAGGGTAAAGCAGATTATGAGATACTTCCTGAACATATTATTGATAGCAACTTTGCTTTTCTCCTGCGAGCAGGAGACCATCCGGCTCCAGGATTATGAAGTGCATGGCATAGATGTGTCTCACTACCAGTCCCGGATAGAATGGGACTCTGTAGTGGCACAGGATATTCATTTTGCCTTCGTCAAAGCCACTGAGGGCATCAGCCTGCGAGACAGCCTGCATCGCCGAAACTGGGAAGAGATGAAACGGGTGGGTATCCACCGTGGCGCCTATCATTTTTTTCGGCCTACCTTCTCCGCTGAATTACAGGCCAGGAATTTTTTTGAGACGGTGGAGATCGAATACGGCGACCTTCCTCCTGTTCTCGATGTGGAAGTGCTGGACGGCACCTCAAAAACCCACCTCATCACCGGGATTCGAACCTGGTTGTACCTCGCCGAAATACAGTTTGGCGCCAAACCCATCCTCTACACCAACCTTAAATTCTATAATAAGTTCCTGGCCGGCCATTTTGATGAGTATCCCATCTGGATCGCCCGCTACAACGACCGGGAGCCCAGCCTGGCCTGCGGCCGCGACTGGCAGTTCTGGCAATACGGCAACCAGGGAAGGATCAGTGGAATTGAAGGCTATGTGGATTTTAACGTTTTTAACGGCAGCCACGAAGAACTCCGCAATCTGTGCCTGGCCCCGCCGGCCATTCTCAGTTCAGTGGGCAGTGGGCAGCCCCCAAGCCTTCCAGTCTCCAGTGGCCAGTGAACAGTGGGCCCTGCGGAATAGTCACTTTGCGAATTCCACAGGGTAAGCAGTCCCCAAGTCTCCAAGTCCCCAAGTCCCAAGTCCCCAAGTCTCCAAGTCCCCAAGTCTCCAAGTCCCCAAGTCTCCAAGTCCCCAAGTCTCCAA
>CAYVVK010000592.1:0-2925 GCA_964454855.1 uncultured Phaeodactylibacter sp.
CGGGTTTCGCTATGCTCAACAATCTGCCCGGAACGCTCGAGAATAAAGCGTTTCAAGCTCTACTGCCGAAGCAGTATAAGTAAAATAAATCTGTCCACCTACTTACTTTTCATATCCGGATAATTTTACCGCAAAAATATCCGGCGGATGGAGGAAGGTAGGTTAAGCGACGCGCGATCAATAACTGTCGGCTTTCTAGGAGTGCTTTTTCCTTTATCCTGCGTTGAGGAACCGCCGCCCTTAGCCCCACTAAGGGCGGGAACCCTCGCCTTGGCTAAAGAAAAAATCACTGGCCTAGCCAAACACGACACTTATTAAACGCGCGTCGCTTAGCAGCCTTAGAGTAAGGTTAAAAATTCTTAATTGTGCCGAGTGAAGTCAAGAGACAACCCGAAGTTGTCGCTTGACGCGGGCCGGGTGAGGCGACAACTTCTGAGTTGTCGCCTCACTTTAATAGGCGGCCACAGGCTCTCTCTGTGCCTTGCCTGCCCCTTTTCACCTAACTCATTTTAGGTATTCCTCTCTTACCTGGCCTTAGGTATTTTTTACTACCCGGAAAGATTATCCTTGGCACTACGAGGGGCGCATCATATATTAGAGCCATAGTTTAGAAAAAGTCTAAATAAAAACAATGGCCATCATGAAGCATTCTATCAAAACCATTTTTACCGCATGGGCTGTCTTGTTGACGGCCGGCCTGGCCGCCGCGCAGAACGGCATCATCAGAGGAACCGTGCAGGACAGTACAGGTAGCCCCTTATCATTTGTCAATATTGGATTGCGGGGCACTGCCCTCGGGGCCTCTACCAATGATAAGGGGTATTACGAGATACGGAATATCAAGCCGGGCACCTATACCATAGCGGCCTCTTACATAGGGTACTTCACAGAGGAAAGAAAGGTGGGCCTGCCAGGCGGGAAAACCCTTGAGATTCATTTCACACTGAAAGAAAAGGCCAACGAGCTTCAGGCGGTTGAGATCCTGGGCAGGGCCCCGAGTTCCTATAAGAACGACTATACCTTTTCGGCCACCAAAACCCAGATGGCCATCAAGGATGTACCACAAACCATTTCTTCGGTGACCAAAGAGCTGATCGAAGACCAGAAGGCCTATCGCCTCAACGATGTGGTCCAGAATGTGGCGGGCGCCAATACTTTTTCCGTCTATGACGACATAGCCATCCGCGGGTTTCGCAACTGGGGGGATGTGCGCCTGCTGAACGGCATGCGCTATGTAGGCAATTTCTGGGCCTCCCCGCTTCTGGTCAATATCGAACGCGTGGAGGTCATAAAAGGCCCTTCTTCAGTAGTATTCGGCAACAATGATCCGGGCGGAACGATCAACATGGTCACCAAAAAACCGCTCCGCGAGCAGCGCGCCGGCGTCAACTTTACCGTCGGCAGCTTCAATACCGCCCGGGTAACCGGCGACTTTACCGGCCCGCTCAATGAAAACAAAACACTGCTGTACCGCCTGAACATCGGATACGAGGACGCCGGCTCTTTCCGGGACCAGGTATTTCACAACAGCCTGGCCATCGCCCCTTCCATCTCTTTCCTGCCATCCGATAAGACCCGGGTCAACTTCGACATCACCTATTACGACAATAAAACCATACTCGACCGCGGGAGGCCTACTTTCAGAAATGATGAAAACCTGCTCTCCACACCCATCAACGTGAATACGACGCAGAAGGGAGACATTCTGAACCCCGTGACATTCGCCGCGATTCTCTCCCTGAACCACCAGTTCAGCAAGAATTTGTCTTTTACCGCTTCCCTGAGCCGCTACAAGGAAGACCAGGCCCTGAGAGAACACCGGGTCTTTGATTACGAGACGGACAGCAGCCTGCAGCTGATGTACAACGACCGCAAGGTGGAGGACGTGGCCGACAACCTGAGCGCTTATTTTAACTATACACTCGAGGCGGCCGGGCTTACCCATCAGGTCATGGCCGGTTTCGACTACGCCCGCTATGAGCAGGATTTCTTTGAGGTGAGCGCCGACAGCGTCATGATCTTCGACCTGGCCAATCCCACTAACAACATCAGGCCCGTCAATACCTACGAACTCACCGCTCCCTCCTGGGCGCCCTGGACGACCATGTACCGGACCTACGGTTTCTACGTTCAGGACGTCGTCAGATGGAACAAGCTGCAGGCCGTTTTCAGCCTGCGAATGGACGAATACGTCGTGCCCGCCGAAGACGACGGTTTCGATGAAACGGCCGGCGATGAGGAAGACGTGCAAAGCGCCATCATGCCGCGTATCGGATTGACCTACGCCCTGCTGCCCTCCACCAACCTCTACGCCACCTTCAATCAGGGCTATCAGCCGGTGGGCCCCACCACTAACCAGAACCCGATTTACGGAGGGCCTTTTGATCCGCAGTACAGCCGCTTACTGGAAGTAGGCGCCAAGGGCGAGTATTTTAACAATCGCCTTCTGGCCACCATGTCCGTTTACGACATTACGAAAAACAACATCCTCGTCAGCGCCAACGATGCGGCCAATCCCAACCTGCTGCGGCAACGCGGCCAGGAGCGGGCCACCGGCGTGGAGCTGGAAGCAACGGGGCGCATCCTTCCCAACCTGAGCATCGCCTTCAACTACGCCTACAACGATGCGCGCATCACCGAAAGCGGCAGTGAAGAAGAGGCCGGCCTGGCCAAAGAACAGGCCCCCAGGCATGCCAGCGGCTCCTGGATCAAATACACTTTCGGCCGCGGGCTGCTCCAGGGCCTGGGCCTGGCCATCGGCCACGTGCAGAATTCACGGCGAAGGACCTTCGGCCAGTTCTCCAACGGCGACTGGCTGTTCGTGCCTTCCTACACGATCTTCAACGGAGCTGTTTCTTATCAGGTGAATAAGTTCAACATCGCCCTGAACGTGAACAACTTCACCGATGAGATCTACTGGATAGG
>CAYVVK010000592.1:2935-4372 GCA_964454855.1 uncultured Phaeodactylibacter sp.
CTGGGCGCGCCCAGAAATTACCTGCTGAGCGTAGGCTATTCCTTCTGACCTAATACTTTGCTATGGGCTTGAAGAAACTTTCCGGCAAACTGCATCTCTGGCTTGGGCTCGCCTCGGGCTTCATCGTATTGATCAGCATTCTGCCCGCCGCTGTTTTTGTGTGGGATGAAGAGCTGACAGACTGGTACTACGCCGATTATGTGACGGTACAGGCGCAGGGCAAACCCCTGCCTGTTTCCAAGCTGTACGAAAGCGCCCGCCAGGCAGCTCCTGAGGGGCGACCCGTCAAATGGGCCCTTATCCGGAACGATCCTGCTAAAGCTTACCTCTTTGAAACCTACCAAAAGAGCGAATCGCCCGGATGGACTTTCTTCTCGGAAATCGATTACTGGGACAAGATCTACGTCAACCCCTATACCGGCGAGGTAAGCGGCACGGTCAATGCCGTCTATGACTGGATCTATCTCTGCCGTGTCATGCACCAGCAACTGCTGCTGCGCTACGACATCGGCCACTGGCCCGTGGCCGTAGCCACTCTTATCCTCTTTGCCATGGTGGTCTCCGGCCTCGTACTCTGGTGGCCCAAGAACAAAAAAGCACTTCGGCAACGCCTCCGCCTGCAGTGGAAAAAAACGGACCGTTGGAGGCGTAAAAACTACGGCCTGCACAATGTGGGAGGCTTTTATGCCTTTCTGTTCATACTTCTGCTGGGCGTGACCGGGCTGGTATGGTCGTTCGACTGGTGGACGAACGGCATTTACCGCCTGATGGGAGATGACCCGGAGCTGGTTTTTAAAAATTTCCGGGAAACCGCCGCCCTACACCCGGATACCGCTACCCTGGCCCACCCGCTGGACAAAGCCTTCGCCGATATGCAGCGGCGGCGGAGCACCTGGACATACGCTTACATTACCCTGCCGGAAACCTTCCGGGACAGCACCGAAGACATCTCCGTTTTTCTTTCCTTCTCCGGGCTTTCGGCCTGGGATGATTCGGATCAGTACGAATACCGGGCCCATAGCGGGGAAGCGTACCGGGCGCTCCGGCAGGAAAATAAGTCACTGGGGGAAAAATGGCGGAACTCCAATTACGCCATTCACGTAGGCAGCATCTGGGGCTGGCCTACCAAAGTACTGGCAACGGCCATCAGCCTGGTGTGCAGTAGCCTGCCCCTTACAGGCTTTCTGATCTGGTGGGGACGCAGAAACAAGCGCAGAAGGGGAAGGCCTGCTCGTGCGTACCAGAGGGACAGAAAGGCGGTTGCTTCATCATCGAAGGCAAAAGCCAGGAAAGTATGAACGGCCGCTGGCCAGTTGAGGAGACAACTTGAATGCCTTCGCTGGCAAGCTACGGCAGCCGCAGAAAGTTGGTGCTTGACGCAGGCCATGGGGTTGTGTAAAAAGGTACCTCCAAGCTTCGTCTTGGAGAATTTGAAAT
>CAYVVK010000593.1:0-4363 GCA_964454855.1 uncultured Phaeodactylibacter sp.
ATATAGAAGCTTTACTTACTTAATGGTATAGACAGGGCCCTTTGAGAAAAGGGTTGGGTGCTTTCTCTATTTTTATTTTTTTTTAATTTTAGGCATGTTTAAAAGAAAAAAGACGCGATCCCTGGAAGAGGGCACCCTGAATATCCACGGCCAGGAAGTGCCGGTTAAGATATACCGGGAAATGCGCCGCAACGTGCGCGCCAGCATCGGCAAGCGCGCCGCCATCCTGCGCCTTCCCCTGCAGCTGAGTGCGGACCAACAGCGCGAACGCCTCGACTGGTTCCGGGAGTGGCTGGAAAAGCAGATGGTAAAGCACGAAGCGGTAGCCGCCCACTTCGACACCAATACTTATAAGGACGGCGATATCCTGCAGGTGGGCCAACGCCGGTATCGCCTGCGCATACGGGAGGAAGACCGCAAGACCCACAGTGGCCGGCTTGAGAAAGATGACATCCACCTCAAACTAAGCATTCACGACCAAGGGGCCGGGCGGGTAAAGAACATCCAGCACCTCCTCAGCCGCATCGTCGCTCAGGATTTCCTGCCCGCCATCAGCCGCCGGGTGCACGAGTTGAATGACAAACACTTTCAGCAAGCCATAACGGGGGTACGCCTTAAATATAATTACTCCAACTGGGGCAGCTGCTCCGCCCGCGGAAACATCAACCTCTCCACCCGCCTGCTCTTCGCCCCCGACGAGGTCATCGACTACGTCATCATCCATGAACTGGCGCACCGCCTGGAGATGAACCACAGCCCCCGTTTCTGGACACTGGTGAAAAAGGCTATGCCGGATTACGAAGAGAAAGAACGGTGGTTGAAGGAGAATGGTGGGGTGTTGGGGTTTTAGATTGTTATATTGTTGGATTGTTATATTGTTATATTGTTATATTGTTATACTGTTGGATTGTTATATTGTTGGATTGTTATATTGTTGAGGGTCAAGTGCCTGATGTCTGTCGCCTGAAACCCGGCCTCTAACTTTTATCCGGCGAAGGAGCTGGGTTAAGCGCCCTATTCCGTAGCGGTGGCAAATAAGAGAACGAAAAAGGGGCCCGCTCAGAAAATCTGAGCGGGCCCCTTTTTCGTTTATGTTTTTGCTCTGTACTGCAGGCAGAGGGCTATCCTGAACCAGGGGATTCAGCAGCCCACATCAGGGCGATGTCTGTGACAACAGGCAAGAGATGCGGGAAGCTTTGCGCCCGGGCATCAATACGTCCAGAGGTCGTGTTCGAAGTTAAAGATCTCCTGCTTGATCTTTTCGGCCTCCATGAGCAGGTCTACGCCGGAAAGATAGTCCTCCAGGCGGCGGTCGAAAACGTTGGATTCCTTGTAGATATAGCTGGAGAAGAAGCGCATTTCGAAGAGGTCTTCGAAGGTCATGGGGCTGCTGTCGTTGCCGACGTTGAACACCCGTTCACGCGCCAGTGCCTGGCGGGCATCGGGATAGTACACCCAGAACATAGGCCGTTCGTATTTGAAATTGCCGTTATCGTCAAATTCTTCGATCAGCGGAGCGATACCCAGGATGCGCACCTGCAGGGTGGAGGTTTCTTCATCGAAGAACCATATCTCTTTAAGGCGGAAACGCTTAACGTCCTGTGGGTTCACTTCGTTGCGCACCACCTGATAAGTTTCTTCGTAGGTTTCGGGGTCGACGGTAGCGATGGTATCCACGCTGGCGCCCATAGAGGCGACCTCGTCCGGAGTGAGCGGGATGGAGAACTTGTCGTCCTCAGTACTATACACGGTAATCTCTCCCGATTCGGCGCCTTCCATCAGTATGGTAAAGAAGGGGCGTTCCGGATAAGCGAACGGCAGATTCATTTTCTCACGTACGTCAATAATACGCCAGATACGCTTTTCCCAGAAGATATCGGCCTCGCGGATATGGTCATACGGCAGGATCCTTTTTTCAACGGTCAGTCGTTTTTCGACGATATCGTCGAGCGGTTTTTCGGTGTTGGTTTCTCCGGACTCGGTCATGATGATGTTATCCGGGGTTTGTCCCATCACCGGCCCGGCAATAAAGCACAACGACAAAGCTAAACCTAGCAGTTTCAAAGCGATCTTCATGGCTGATTTTTTAATACCTGTTAATTTTAAAAATGAAAAAGTGCACGGCCTTCATTATGTTTTCCCTTCTCTCATTCGGCCTTGCCAGCTTATCAAGCTACCTTTTCTTAACGTTGAGCCGGGCGAACTATTATGTATAGCCCGGGTAAAAATGGTTTGTCAGCGTGGCCCGTACGGGCGTTTCATAGCGCATACAGCCCTCCGGCCTCTGCCGGGGAAGGCTGTATGGCGACATGAAAAGTTTACTTGATCTTAAATACCATCGAGTTGATTGGGCGGCCGACCTTATCCCCGGGGCAGCGCGCCTTCACGTCATCGAAGTAGTAAATGTCTCCCGGCTTGGCCTGGTTGACGAGACGGCGGGCACGGTCGTTATAGCGCGCACCGGCATTGATCACCTCAACGGGATCCTGGCGGGAAGCCACGTAAACCAGGTTAAAGCCCTGAATGACGCAGTTGGCGTCGAAGTCAAAGTTATCGAGGAATGCGCCTACACCGCCCTGCGCTTTGAATTCGCCGTTACCCATGGCGCCGCCGCTGGATTTACTCAGGCGGGCAACGGGGTCAGAGTGGCGCTTCACGCGGAAGGCTTTGCTGTCGCGCAGCGGGCCACCGCTGACGTTGACGCGGCATTCGCCGGGCGTAGTCACGTTGACGATAAAGTTGGCGCTTCCCACCTTGCGGATAGAACCACCGCCGCCGCTGATGCTCACGTTGAGGTCGTTGGAAGAAATACCGGCAGCGGATACCGCGACGGGGTTGTCCACGCCGATGTAGAAAACGTTCATCTTCTCCGCGGAGACCGTCACGGAACGCTCCCCTACTTCGTATTCGAACTCCTTCTCATAGGACTTGACCTCGCCGGTCAGGGGGTTTTCCACTTCGATGCGCACCTTGTACTTTTTCGTACCGATAGAAGATGAATTGGCCTCGTAAGTGGCCTTGCCATTCTCTACCGGCAGATTGTTGCCGTTGACGAAGATCTTGGTATTGTCGCCGGCGGAAGTGCTGTAGGCGCTCAGGAATACATCGGCTTCATACTTTTCCCCGCGGATGACATAGCCTTTGCTGGCGGACACAACCGGTTCGAAGGCATCGAACTTGATCTCTTCGCCGGCCACTTTGCCCAGCAGGTAGTTGAGCGCTGTGGTAGCAGAGGCTTTGGCGTCATTCTGGTATTTGGTGAGGATGGGGAACACCGCAGCCACCGGCATCTGTTTGAAGTTGTAGTTTACCCAGTCGTCCTTGTCCGACTTGGCCACTGCTTCTTCATCGATGCGGAGGGGCATGGAGTTTGCTACATCCGGATTGTCTACCAATTCTACGAGCTCAGTCCGGGTTTCCCTGATGCGCTCTTCGAGTTCATATCCTTTGCCGGGCTGGTTTTCCAGGCCTACGAGCAGGCGGGTCGTGACGTCCTTATCTTTTATACGCTTGGGCTTCTCCGGGTCTTTTTCAGAGGGGCCGCCGGCGGCTTCGAAGAGTTCTTTCTTGAGGTCTTCTACATATTTGACGAAATCATCAGAAGTTTCTTTCACTTCTTTGGCGGCAGCCAGGAATTTCTCATTCTTTTCATTCTTATACGCATCAGCCTGCTTCTGAATGTTGTTGAGCAGGGTCTGGTTTGTACTTTCAACGATCTCGTTACTTTGAGAAATACCCTTGTTCAGCGTAAAGAAAGCGTTCATTACCTCAGCCGAGATGTTCAGCGCCAGGAGGGCGGTGAGCACCAGGTACATGAGGTTGATCATCAGCTGCCGCGGTTCCTTAGGTATTGACATAGCTAATAGCTTTTAAAAATTTTCACAAATGGATTAACAGGGCAGCGCTTACCTATTGACGTTGGCCATGGCAGAGATGACATTGCCATAAACAGAATTCAGCTGAGTATAAGTATGGTTCAGAGAGCCGATATTCTTGTTAAGCATGGCCAGTTGGTCTTTGTAGTGCTTAGTGTCTTCGAGCGAGTCGCTCAGGTCGGCCATTGCTTCGTTCAACTTGGCGTAGAAGTTGCTCATGGCCTTGATCTGGTCACTGGTGCCGGAGAAGTCGACTTCCTGAAGGGCTTTCAGGGAAGAGAGGCTCTTAGACATGGTCTGCAATTCTGTCAACATACCTCCCAGCTGCTGCTCTACTACTTCGCCATTGAGGGGTGCTGCGGGTTGTACGCCTGCGCCTGCCGGGGCGGCGCCTGCCGTCAGAGGAGCGATATTGGAATCGTAATTACTCAGGCCGGGGTACAGTTTGTCCCAGTAGTAATCCGGTTCCGGGCCGATAATGCCCAGGA
>CAYVVK010000594.1:0-4350 GCA_964454855.1 uncultured Phaeodactylibacter sp.
AAGCTGGAGCGCCCCGCCGGAGGGCTTATTCCTTAAAGACATCAGATATCCTTTTTTGAGTCCAGGCGTTCAGGTGTCGAGACGTCCGGATGTCCCTTGACGCCTCGACATTCAGACATTCAGACGTTCAGACGTTCAGACGTTCAGACGTTCAGACATTCAGACATTCAGACATTCAGACGTTCAGACATTCAGACGTTCAGACATTCAGACATTCAGACATTCAGACGTTCAGACGTTATTTCCCTCCCTCCAAATCAAACTCCAGATACTCCTCCTTATCCGGGTCGTAGTTATCGTGGCGGTACTCGGGGATGTCTTTCCACTCTTCGGGCTCTTCCACCAGCTCCACGTAGCCGAACTGTTCTTCCAGTGCGCGTTGGATGTCTCGTTTACGGATCTCGCTCTGTTCAAAATCCGATTTAACCCGGCGTTTGGATGATTTGATCTCGTAGTCGTCCAGGGTGCCATAGATGGAATAATAAAGGTTGAAGAAACCGGTGCGGCGGGCGGGTTTGGGGTCCAGGGCCGGATCGTAGCGCTTGAAGCGGTCGGCCAGCACCTGTCCGGCATTGACCTTGATGTTGTAATCGATATCATTGTCGAAGGTGTGTTCTCCGCTGATGGTCAGGTTGAGGGCATTGCTGCGGATGAACATGGCGGGAAGGAAGAGGCGTTGTTTACGGATCTCCAGGAAATTCTGCATGTTGACGAACTTGATCTGCTGCAGGTCCTTGACTTTAACGAAAGTAGAGAAGGACTCCAGCATGCCAAAGTCTCTCAGTTCGCCGTCTTTGATGGCCACGCCCGCCAATACGCGCAGCTTGTCCATGTCGAAATTGCCTTCCTGGTCCCAAAAGGCATATATGGCAATGCGGGCGTCGAGCTGGCCTTTCAGGTGTTGGGATTGCAGTACCTCCTGGCCGAAATTCTCCGACTGCCGGAAGAACTCCGTCACATCGATGCTGTTGCAGGCCAGCCTGGCCTCCAGGCGAGGTTCATCTTCAAAGTAGGCCTGGCCGTCCACCAGCATTTTCCCTTTAAAAGCTTCCACCTCACCCTTGATGCGCACGATATTGTAGTCAAACTCCAGTTTTCCTTTGAAGTCCTCCCCTTCTATCAGGCCGTAATTAAATTTGAGGATATCGGCATTGAAATTCCCTTTCAGGAAGCTGGTGACCAGCTCCCTTTTTTGAATTACAGCCACTTCCAGAGAGTCCTTCACCGGCTCGGGCGCTTCTTCCTCCTCCGGGCTCAGGGAAGAGAATTTCATCAGGCGGTCGATGTCCAGGTTTTCCGCTATCAGGCTGGCGTCGAAGAGCAGCTCGATGTTTTTGCTGTTGACGGAATCGGCAAAAAGTACGGGGAGGAGGTTGTAGGCCGAGCCCTGGAAGGTAATGTCGCTTCCTGCCCCTTCGATGCGCACGTTCTCTACGGCCAGGCGGTTGCCCTCCAGGCGAAACTCGCCGCGGTCGAACACCAGCTGTTCCCCATCGCCGAGGGTGAGGCCGGCATCATCGAACTCCAAAGCACCGCTGGCCGTCACGCGGGCGATGCGGCTGGGATTCGCCATATCGGCATAGGCGCCCTGCAGGCGCAGTGCCTTGATCTCTACTTCTCCCTGGCCGCCCGTGATCTTGGGATTCTCGAGCAGGCCGTAGACCGACTCCAGAGGCAGCACCCCGTCCATGGAAAAGTCGATCTGGGGCTCGTCGAAATTGGCGACTTCCAGGCGCATTTCAATCAGTTCGCGGTTGAAGTATCCTTTGAAGCGCTCGAGGGTAAAAACGGAGGAGCTGTTGTCGCGGAATTTCCCATTGGTAAAGACGGCGTTAAAGCTCACATCTTTCAGTGGGTTGTCCAGGCGGGGGCTCGACAATTGGCCTTCATCCAGGCCGAACTCCACCCTGACCTCCGGGCTTTGCCGCTGGTTGTACTGCCCTTTGGCCATGGCAGTGAAGGAGAACTGGCCCGAGCTGCGGAAGTCTCCCAGGCTTTCCATGTACTGCGCCGGCAGCAGGTTGATCACGCCGGCCAGGTTGCCGTTCTCGCTGCTGGCGAAGAGGTCGAAATAGGTGCCGCTCTCCCACTCTTCTATGGAGCCTTCCACCTTGAAGGCATTGTCTTCAATTTCCAGCATTACATCCTGCAGTTCATAGCTGCCCTTTCCCAGGTCTACAAACACCTGAGCATCATAACTCAGCTGCTTGCCCGGCAGGTAGCGCAGCCCGTCGAGGTCGGCAAAGCGGGAAGTCAGGGTGGCTTCGCTGTCCAGGGAGAACTGTTCGCTGGAGAACTGCCCGGAGAAGGAGGCGTCTTCCACCAGTGCAGAAATTTCCTGCCGGGCGCTGAGGTCTCCATAGATGAGCTCGATATTGCGCAGGCGGGCCTGCTCAATGGACACTACCAGGGAGCGCCCTTCGCCTTCTTCTTCGGGCGCCACTTCCTCCGATTCTTTAAAAATGTTGTAGTTGGGTTCCCCTTCCCGGTTGATCTCTATGTTGAGCGCGCCGTTACTTGCCACTACGGAACGCACTTTGATGTCTGAGGTCAGCAGGCTGAGCAGGCCAAAGCGAAAAGAGATCTCTTCGGCCTCCAGCAGCACGCCATCACGGCTGTCCATCAGCGTCACTCCATTGAGGTTGGCCGCCACATTGGGAAAGCTGCGGATGACGGTGAGGCTGAAATCCTGGATCTGCAATTCTGACGTCAGCTGTTTGTTGAGCTCCCGGGTAAGGCGCTGGCCCACCTTGTTCTCGAACAGGCTGGCAATGAGGGCCGTGGCCCCCACCAGGACGACGAGGAAGAGGAGCAGGATAATGGCGAGGCGCTTGAGGAATTTCTTCATGGGTTTGGATTTAGTGTGGGTTGCATAGCCTGGCTAAATTCCATTCTAACCATTGCTTCGAAAGCTATACTATAGGGTGAAATTATTGCTTATTCCGGAAAAGTGCTAAAGCAGAGGCCTCCCTTTGAACGATTTTCGCAGCCTGCTTAGTTTAAAATTTCAGAAATAGATCATCTGTTTTCATAAACCTATCTTTGAAACTGCTGTTAGATAAGCGTTACTATGTAGCAGAGGCCAGGGTGATCCATTACCATAAAGTATATGGCTCTGGCTCCATTCCTGAACAAAGCAGATTTCAATCTGAATCCTGCATTATAAACGTTCAAGCTACAAGATCGATCCTAACCTTTATTAACTCATTAAAATTGCAAGTATGAGAAAGGACATTTTAGTATCCCTCATCAGTTCGTTAGCTCTTGCCTTTTTGGTATCCTCCTGCGAGGCGCCAAAGCAGCCCAGTATCGTTGAACTGGCAGGGACTACCGAGAATCTATCCACTTTAGCGCAGGCCGTAGAGGCTGCCGGCCTGGCGGAGACGCTGAGCGGTGAAGGCCCATTTACGGTATTCGCCCCTACTGATGAAGCTTTCGCTGCACTGCCCGAAGGTACACTGGAGAACCTCCTGAAACCCGAAAATAAAGAGCAGCTGGCAGCTATCCTGAAGTACCACGTGGTGTCAGGAGCCATCAAGTCAACGGACCTGGCCGACGGGCAAACCGCTGCTACCGTTCAGGGAGAAGAGATCACTGTAAGCCTGGCCGACGGTGGTGTGAAGATCAATGAAGCTTCTGTGGTAACTCCGGATGTAGAAGCAGGCAATGGCGTGGTGCATATCATCGACCAGGTACTGCTTCCTCCTTCCATGCAGGAGCCGGCAGGCCAGAATATCGTAGAATTGGCGATGGCCACCGAGAGCTTGTCTACTTTGGTGCAGGCCGTTCAGGCTGCCGGTTTGGCAGAAACGCTAAGCGGAGAAGGCCCGTTTACGGTATTCGCCCCTACCAATGAAGCTTTTGCGGCATTGCCCGAAGGCACACTGGAGAACCTCCTGAAGCCGGAAAACAAGGATCAGCTGGCCGCCATTCTGACCTATCACGTGGTGCCGGGAGCGGTCATGTCAACGGACCTGTCCGACGGGCAAAAAGCCGCTACCGTTCAGGGCGAAGAAATTACGGTTGACCTGACGGAAGGCGTGAAGGTCAATGGAGCTACCGTCGTGACTGCTGATGTAGAAGCGACCAATGGAGTTGTACATGTCATAGGCCAGGTTATTATGCCTCCTTCTATGCAGTAGCATTCCGAGCTGGAAGGCAGCGGAGAAAGCTTGCCTGATCATTCGGTAGGTTCAACTGCTGTGCGGGTGTTCCTGGTGGGAACCTGATTCTGGTTTGAAGAGTAAAAGAAAAGGGAATCGTGAATGATCATTCACAATTCCCTTTTCCTTTATGTGGGCGATACTGGACTCGAACCAGTGACCCCCTGCTTGTAAGGCAGGTGCTCTG
>CAYVVK010000595.1:0-4348 GCA_964454855.1 uncultured Phaeodactylibacter sp.
TTAGGAGGCCGGGAGGCAGGGGAGGCCAATTTTCAAGAGAACTTAACAGCCCTGCTCCAGAGGGGACATTCCTTCGATCAAAACACCTAAACACCTCAATACCTCAACACAAACACACCTCTCCTCTACCTAATCCTCCCCACCGCCTCCAGTATTCCCGCTTCATTACACTCCAGCATAGGCACCGTGGCAGAAAAAAACTCCGCTGCACTGCCCTTCCAGTATTTCCGGGGCTGGGGGTTGAACCATATCAGGTGCTCGACTTTGTTCTGCAGGCGGTTCAGCAGTTCCATGGTCACCTGCACGCGGGTGGGGTTCATGCCTTCATGGGCGGAACCGGCATCGCTCAGGAAGAGGACGACGGTATTTTTCTCCCATTCCGCCAGCAGGCTGCTCAGGCTGAGAGAGGCCGTATGGGCCATATTGGTGAAAAAGCGGAACTCCGGCAAGCCGGCAGGGCCAAGCTTGTAGGGCGGGAAATTGGTAAAATAACAGGTTTCTATTTCCGTGTAGTGGGTGCTCTCCCGCAGGCCACCGATAAAAAAATCAAACAAATGGTGGTGAGGCGTCATAGAGCCACCGTGATCCAGCAGTACAACGAAATGCTGTCGGCTCACCTTTCTACTCTGAAAGGCGATCTCGTAAAAAAAGCCGTTCTGGGCCAGTGCCCGCACGGTTCCCTCTACGTCTACTTCGTCCGTCGGCTCCCGAAAGCTCTGCTGCTTGAGGCGGCGCCAGGATTGCTTTGCCCGCCGCTGCTGGAAAGGCAGGTATTTCTGTTCCGAGAACAGAAAAGGCGTTTCCAGCTGGGAGGGCAGTTCGCGTTCTTCTTTCTGAACGGCTGCGCCTCCTGCACCACCTTCATCGAAGAGCAGCTCTATTTCCTGCCAGTTGGCTGTGGCAGGGCCCGCCGGCTCGGGTACCTCCTTTGGCGACGGAGCAGGTTCAGGCTGTTCTCCGGCTGTGGTTACTTCCGGTTTAGGGACAGTCCTTTCTTTGGGTTTCTCCGCTGCCGGCTCCTCCCTTTTGGGCTGATCCCCCTTTTGGGCAGCCGCTTTTGCTTCTTCTACAAACTTGCTCCAGTACTGCGGCAGCTCCGCGTAGGCCTCTTCAAAAATCTCCTCAAAGCGCGCGCGGAACTGAGGCCGGGTGAGCCACATGGTTTTGCAAAGCTCTCGCAGGCTGTCCTTGTCCCGGGCATTGCCCAGCAGCAGGCAGCTCAGGAAATTGCGGTACTGCCGGGCATCCAGCTCTATGCCTACCTCCTGGCGCAGGCGCTGGAAGAAACGGTAGAAGAGTAAAGGATGTGGAGCTTTTTCAGGATGCATCACTTGTTCGTTTGCGCTTTGTAGTCGTCCAGGCTCTTCAGCAGCACTTCCGGATGGGGCAGCCCGCCTTTGGCCAGGCTGTCCCGGTCCAGTTTACCCTGCAGGAACTGGTAGTACAGTACCCGCAGCCAGTCGATCAGTTCGCTGGTGGAGGGCGCCTTATCGGTATTCGGGTTATTTTTCATATCGGTGTACAACTGGCGGAAGCGGGTGACGATGTCTTCCACCAGCTCATCCGGCAAGGCCTTATCGTAATTTTTAGCCCAGTTTTTGGCGTTGGCCTTAGCGATGTCCAGCAGCAGCTCTTCACTCGGAAAATCAATGTAGAAGAACACGCAGCGCCGCAGGAAGGCATTAGGCAGGTCCTTCTCGTCATTACTGGTGATGAAGATCAGCGGTGGGTATTCGGCGGCGATCTCCTCGCTGGTCTCTTCCACGAAGAATCGCTTTTGTTCCAGCTCGAACAGCAGGTCGTTGGGAAAGTCCAGGTCGGCCTTGTCGATCTCATCGATGAGGAGGATGGCGGGCGCATCGGGTTTGGAGCTTAGGTAGGCCTTGCCCAAAGGCCCAAAGTTACGGTATTTGAACAGGTCTTCTTTTTCCCCGCCTTTTTGTTGTTCCTGATCTTTCTGCCCGTTGCCTTGGCGGCGCGCCAGTTCCACATCCCTCAGCCGCGCCAGGTGGTCAAAGGTGTACAAGCCGTCCCGGGCCTTAGTGGTCGACTTGATGTACCACTCAAAGTACTTTTGGCGGTAGTCTTTACCATACAACTCGTAGGCCACCGCCTGCGCCAGGCGGGTCTTTCCCGATCCGGGCTCGCCGCGCAGCAGCAGGGGCCGCTGCAGGATGCGGGCGTATTCCACGGCGTCTTTCAGGGCGTCGCTGGGAAAATAGGGGGCGATCTTTTCTTCCATCACCCTCCTTTGCTCCTTAACCTCTCCCTTCAGCTCTTCGGGCTTATAGGCCAAGGTAGGCGTAGCTTTCAGCAATTCTTTTCCTTCGTAACGTTTATAGTCTTTTTCCTGGATCATGTTTGGCTATAATTTGAATACCTCGTCGTATACATCGGGGCAGTCCAGCAGGACACAAATTTCCTCCACCACTTTCCTGATATATTTCTTCTGAAGTATTTCTTCTTTTTTCGGTTGTAATTTCCGGCGGAAGGGGCTGTCCGGAGAAAAGTTCTGGCTCTCGTCGATATACCAGGTATTGAACACCTCTGCCGCCAGGGGCTGAATGGCCGGCATGGGCACTGCGTGGCAGACCGGGTTATCCGACTGCAGCGTAACCTCCGATACGCAGCAGTGATCAGGACGGTAGCCCGTATGCACGAAGATCATGAACAGCCGGTTTCCGGGATCGCCCGTAGGCAGATAATCATTGAGGGCTTTCCAGAGGTTGACGATCATGTCTTTGAGCGCCGGCAGTGCCACCTCTTCCACTTCGTTGAGGATGACCACCAGGTCTTCCTGCTGAAGGCGCTGGGCAATGCTGCGGCAGACCTCTTCGCGGTCCGGGTTGAACGACATGGTGCCCACCAGGTTCTGATTCAGCAGCACCCAGAGGTATTGCTCATTGAAGCCGCTGGGCACCAGCTTTTTTACGTTGATGTGCACCGGCTTAGTGGCATCTCCGGGCTTCAGGCCGTTGTAGTCCAGTATTCTGCGGATCAGCAGTTCATGCCCGCAGAACGGCGTGCCTTCTATCAGGATGAAGTTCACCTTTTTTTCCTGACGGTCAAAATCAAAGGCTTGCTTCTGCTCTACGAAGTTGAGCGCACCAAAGGCCATTTTCAGTTGTTGCTGCAGGCCGCCGACGCCGATCACTTCCATGAGTTTTTTGAAGAACAGCTCCCGCAAAATGGTATCTATATCACTTGACTTTTTCAGCTGCTCCAAAGTGAGGAATTCAGAGAGCAGTACCGGAGGATGCTGAGCATCAACCATACCCTGGATTTGCAGATACTGCCGGGTGCTGGGCACATGCCCGGAACCGGCGATGATGAAGTGGCGTTGCTCCGCTTTTAGCATCGGCTTCGCCCAGCTCAGCGGCCCTTCCAGGCTGCTCTGAAGGCCCGGAGTCGCCATATAAGCCACCACATCCGCCTGCTCGATGGCATAGCGGCGCTTATCGTTGTCCCCCTCTTCCTTCACCTGCCAGATGTCATAGGCCATCAGGCCAGGTAGCCCGGAGAGCGCCACCCGCATGGCATGGCTGAAATGTTTCGCCTCATCGCTGTTCTCCCTTACAACAAGCAGTTTTCGAAGGCCCTGGGAACGCTCCAGCTGGTCGACGACGCTCTCCGGCACCAGCCTCCAGCTGACGGCCTCTTCTTTCTCAAAGTAGAGCCGCCAGGGGTAATCGCCTCCTAATTCTATTCCCCGAAAGGGGGAATCATCCTCCTCTATATGATGCTCAAAGTAGATCTTTGTCAGGTCAAAAGCCTGTTGCAGGGCCTTGCTCCCGCCGCCCAGTGTGGCATAGAACTTCTCAGCGATCTTTCGCGCCGCCGCATCCTGTATGCCGCTGTCGGTGCCGATCACTGCGGGCACTCCCGCCTCCACCAGTTGTTCGGCGATCTTTTGTGAGAAGCAAGAGTTAAGAAAAACGAACTTCAGCTTGTTCTGTGCCTGCAGAAAGGCCTTCAGGCTATCCAGGTGCAGCAGCTTATCTTCGCCATCTTCCCTAAGCAGCAACCCCCTGGCCTCCGAATGCCCGGTATAATGCAGCATGCTGATCTGCCGCGACTGGTTCAGGTCATTGAATTCATTGAACAGCCGATCAAAATTGAACTGCGACAATTCCCGGATATCCACCAGGTTCTGCTGCCTCGCTTTGGACAGGGCCAGGCGGATGCCGTCCAGCTCGGCCTGCAGCTGGTCCAGGTAGCCGGCAGGCGTGTTGGCCAGGCCGATGATCAGTATGTCGGGTTCGTGAGGCAAGGGAGTTTTGAGTTTTGGGTGATGAGTTTTGAGTTTTGGGTGATGAGTTTTGAGTTTTGGGTGATGAGTTTTGAGTTT
>CAYVVK010000596.1:0-4346 GCA_964454855.1 uncultured Phaeodactylibacter sp.
CTTCGGCAGTGATCGGATAGGGATTGTCGATGAGCTCATTGGTGGCGCGGAGGCGCTCCTCTTCGGTATCGCCGTAGTAGTAAGGGACATGGCCATTGACCGGCACGGCAATATTATTGACATCGCCGTAGCCGCCCAGCTGCTTCATTACCTCTTCCGGTGTAGCGCCCTGTTCGCCGGCAAAGTAGACGCCGGCGTAACCTCGGGGTACCGTACCCTCTACGGGCAGGCCGGGAATAGAGAGTTCCTTCAGGGCTACAGTGCTGGCGCTGTCCCAGGTATTGTAATGGTAGTAATTGTAGACGTTGGCCTCCTGAGCGATGGAGTGCGCCATATCCGGAATATACTCGCTACCCGGGAAGTTGCCGTCTGCCGGAGCACAGGAATTGAGGATCACCACGGCTACAATTGCTATAAATATATGTTTCAAGTTTTTCATCACCCTTAATTTGAATTAAAGTGTGTTAAATGCTCTTCGTATTCGTCTCCGATGCGCCGGATTGGCTGAAGAAGCCCTTCAGCTTGTCTTTCTTGTCCTCATCGGCCTCGGAGACATCAAAGGCAATACAGAATTTATCATCTGTGATGCGGTCGTCCAGTGTCGGGTTGACCACACCAGGCGCCATACCGCAGATGGTGTAGAAGGTGACCACCATTCCCACCGAAGCGAAAAGTACGGTCACCTCAAAAGTGATCGGAATGAAAGCAGGGGCCGAGAAGTACGGTTTGCCTCCGAAAATGATCGGCCAGTCACGGGTAAACACCCAGGTCATGAATAAAAAAGCCGTCAGGGTACCGATGGCGCCATAGATGAAGCCCGTGATGTGCAGGCGGCTTTCCTCCAGGCCAAGCTTGGGATCCAGGCCGTGCACCGGGAAGGGGGTGAATACATCCATGATCTCCAGATGATCCGCATTGGCCTGGTCGACGGCATTGAGGAGGATCTCTTCATCGTCGTACAAGCCGTATAGCACTTCTTTCTTATTGTCGCTCATTTTATGCAGATTGATAGATTTTCAAATTTATATTTCTTTCCTGGCTTCCTCCGCCGTCTTCGTGTGCGGCTTGGCTGCCGAACCGATGTACTGGTCGCCCGCCGTCTTGAGGATACTCTTCACTTCGGCCACGGCCACCACAGGCGCCACGCGGGTGAAGATCAGGTAACAGGTGAAGAACAGGCCCAGCGTGCCGATGAACAGGCCTACCTCTACCCAGGTGGGCGTGTAGTAGCTCCAGCTGGAGGGCAGGTAGTCCCGCGCCAGCGTAGTGGCGATGATCACGAAACGTTCGAACCACATGCCGATGTTCACGAATATGGACATCACGAAGGTCACGAATATGCTGCGCCGCATGCTGCGCCACCAGAAGATCTGCGGAGACAGTACGTTACAGGACATCATGCCGATATACGCCCAGTAGTAAGGGCCCATGACCCGGTTGTAGAAGGCGAACTGCTCGTAAATGTAGCCGGAGTACCAGGCGATGAACAGCTCGGTGAGGTAAGCCACCCCGACGATGGTGCCCGTCACCAGGATCACCTTGTTCATGCTGTCGATGTGTTCCAGCGTGATATATTGTTGGAGATTGAGCACCTTGCGGGTGATCACCATCAGCGTTTGTACCATGGCAAAACCCGAGAAGATGGCCCCCGCCACGAAATAGGGCGGGAAGATGGTGGTGTGCCATCCCGGGATCACGGAGGTCGCAAAGTCAAAAGATACGATGGTGTGTACGGAAAGTACCAGCGGAGTGGCCAGGCCGGCGAGCACCAGGGAGAGGCTCTCCCAGCGCTGCCAGTGTTTGGCGGAACCCGTCCAGCCGAAGGACAGGCCGTTGTAGATCTTCCGCCGCAGGCCCTTGGCGCGGTCACGCACGGTGGCGAAATCCGGCACCAGGCCCGTATACCAGAACAGCAGGGATACGGTGAAATAGGTGGAGATGGCAAAAACGTCCCAGAGCAGCGGCGAGTTGAAGTTTACCCACAGCGGCCCCCGGGTATTGGGATAGGGGAAGATGAAGAATCCCATCCAGAGGCGCCCCATGTGAATGAGGGGAAACTGCCCGGCGCACATTACCGCGAAGATCGTCATGGCCTCCGCTGCGCGGTTTACGCCGGTGCGCCATTTCTGGCGGAAGAGCAGGAGTATGGCGGAGATCAGGGTCCCGGCGTGGCCGATACCCACCCACCAGACGAAGTTGGTGATGTCCCATCCCCAGCCGATCGTCCGGTTGAGGTTCCAGCTACCGATACCGATCCATACCGTCCAGGCTACGCAGAATACGTAGAATGCCAGAGCGGCTACGGAAATGATAAAGGCAATGACCCAGGCGGCATTAGGCGTCTTTTCCGTGGGAGAGCAAATATCTTCTGTGATCTGGTGGTAGGTTTTTCCACCTTCTATCAATGGTTCTCGTATCGGAGATACTACTGCACTCATTATGGTTGAAGCATTAAGAGTTATTTAATGGATGTTCAAAAGCGCCCCGTACAGGGCGCCCACTCCTGTATCTTTATCAGGCGTCGAGTTCTTCTTTGCGGTTGATCACCTTGGCCTGGTAGTTGACGGAGGAACGCGTGTTGGTCTCCTCCAGCACCAGGTAGTTGAGCGGGTTGCTCATCCGCCTGGTAGCCTCGGCATCTTTGTTGTTGCTGTCGCCGAAGACGATCGCCCCGGTGGGGCAGGCCGTCTGGCAGGCCGTCTTCACATCGCCGTCGCGCAGCTGCCGGGCTTCTCGCTTGGCCGTCAGTTTGCCTTCCTGAATGCGCTGTACGCAGAAGCTGCACTTCTCGATCACGCCGCGGGAGCGAACCGTCACATCCGGGTTGAGGACCATACGGGTCAGGTTGTCCGCACCGTAGGGGATATCCTGGCCATCTTTCATCTCCGGTTCGTTGGCGCCGAACAGATCGGCGGTGGTATAGTCCAGCCAGTTGAAACGCCGCACCTTGTAGGGACAGTTGTTCCCGCAGTAGCGCGTACCGATACAGCGGTTGTAGATCATCTGGTTGAGGCCTTCCGAGCTGTGGTTGGTGGCCGCCACCGGGCAAACGTTCTCACAGGGAGCGTTGTCGCAGTGCTGGCACAACATCGGCTGGTAGACCGTGTTCGGGTTCTCATAATCGCCGTAGAAGTAGCGGTCAATGCGCAGCCAGGTCATTTCATGGTGGCGAGACACCTCAGTCTTACCGACCACCGGCACGTTGTTCTCGGCGATACAGGCTACCTGGCAGGCGCCGCAGCCGATGCAGGCGTTCAGGTCGATGTGCATCACCCAATGATGGCCCTGCTCGTAGAGGTTCTCTTTGTATTCTTCGTACGGGTAAAGCGTATGTTCGTTCAGCTCATTGGCCTCGGCCCGCTTTTCTTCGATGTGGTGAACCAGTTCTCCCAGTTCATCCAGCTGGCCCTGGTAAATGATGGAACGGTTGGTAATCCCCCCCTGATAACCGGACCCCAGCGCCATGGAGGCTTTCTCATCCACATTAATCACTTCTCCGGTCTCGGGATCCACGCCCTTGAGGCCCATGGAATGGTGGTACTGTACGCAGGCGAATTCCTCATCCACCCCAACTTTCTCAGACACTTCTTCCACTTCGGCATAGTACCGGACGTTGCCGTTGTCGTCGAGCGACAGCCAGGGGTAAACGTTGGTCCCTACCCTTTCGCCCAGGGCTCTGCCCATCATGCCGGTCTTTTCCCGGCCATATCCTACCGCCAGAGAAAGTGTGCCCGGCATCTGGCCGAACTGGCGGACGACGGTGCAGGTGCTTTCCTTGCCCCCGGCTTTTACGTTCACCTTATCGGCCTTTCCCTTGGCTTCATCGGGGTTGAGATCCATGAAGGCCTTGAAACTGTTGCCGCCTTCCCAGCCTACCGGAATACCGAGGTAGTTGCCCCAGGCACAACGGTTCACGGGGTCCGGCATTTCCATCAGCCAGGGGTTGTTGGCGTAAACGCCGCTGCCCATGTTTACGGTTTCGAAAAAGGAGATCTCCAGTTCCGCACTTCCCGGCTGGCGGACGCGCTTGGCGGCCTCGTTCACATCACCGGAGAAGGCTACCTGTACCGTGGCTTGCGGCACGGTGAAGACGCCGTCGTGCAGGGTGCTGTCCCAGAAGGCCTGGAAAGTAGCGAAGTTATTCTGCTGAGGGAACATGCTTTCCTGCCAGTGTTTGCGCAGGTATTCGTAGTAGAAATGTCCGCTTTGGGCGGTTTCTTTTTCCCAGTAGGGGTTAAAGCCCACGGCCGGGTCGACGGCGGGCGTTTCAGCGGCGGTGGTATCCGTGGGCGTGCTTATGGTAGCAGCCTCGGGGATATCCATCTGCACCTCCGCCCAGCGCAACA
>CAYVVK010000597.1:0-4343 GCA_964454855.1 uncultured Phaeodactylibacter sp.
GTCCCTGCCCGATGAAGAACAAGCCGGTTTCCTGCCCAGTATTACGGCTGCCTTGCCGGATACGCCGGCAAGGCTCAGCCGGGCGGCAGCCCTTTCTCAGGCTTTCCGCGGCAGCCGGCCGCAATACCCACCTGTGCTCGATGAGCGTATTCTTCCCGAGTATGGCCGCACCGGCAGGATCATCTGGCGGGAAGACAGCCTGATCCAGTTTGATTTTGCCAGTGACCCCGAAAAAGAAACTACTTCCGGCCACCCCTGGCTATTGTTTGCGCTGCAGTGGCAGGCATTCGCTGCCGGAGCAGGGCCGGATGGTGCGGTGCGGCGCTACGCGGCGGCCACGGTGCTGCCTACTCCTTCTCCGGAAGGGCTCCCTCAGGCCTTGGCGCTCAGCCCCTATCTTGACTTCGCTTTCCTTCCCGTACCAGAAGACAGGGACAGTTTGCAATTGGAGATCCTGTCCGCAGAATTACTCTGCCTGGATATGGAGCAGGGGCAGTTGCTACCGGCTGCCAGCCGGCTGCTGGAACGCGCCAGTTTTATCGACGAAACAGGAAACACCGATGCGGCAGATAATATGAGGGAATTCATTACTTCCTGGGCCAAAGCCACGCATAGGGAGCGCTGCCCGGAGTCGCCGCTGGCCATCCTTCGCATGCGCAGCATCCTTAAAAACACAACGCCTTCCGAAAGCACCGCACCCATTGTCATTGATTACCAGTTTGAAGTAGTAAAACCAGAAGCCAGGCCTGCCATAGCCAGGCGGGCTTTTAACCTGCGCGCCAAGGTGCCGCAACTGTACTTCCGCGAGGGGCAATTCAACGGCTTACGCCTACCCTTTAATAGCGGAACCCTTCAGGATCTCGAACTGGCGCCTCCCCAGGTAACCGGCGTACAGCCCCTGTACCTCGACCATGGCGAAGCGGACGGCAGTGACGCCCAGGATCTGGCCAACAGCCTGCCCTGGGGATTCAGTAGCCTGCGCATCAGCACCCGCCTGAGCAACAAAAGCCTGGCCGTTATCGGAGCACCCGCAAGCAGCGCTCCTTCCCTGCTATGGTGGCAGGGCCTGCAACAGTTCGTGCAGTTCCGTAGCGCTGGCAGTGGAAAGGCCAGTGCGGGCCTCCCTGCCCTGTTCAGGGCAAAGCCCATCCGTAGTTTATCTCCTGTACTTCCGGATATGCCGATGCCGAAAATACCGGAACAAAACGGGGAAAAGTGGCAGGCTGTGCTACCCGGTGGGATGAGCCTGCTGCCGGCCGGCGCGCGGGCAGGCGCTTATTTCGTTTACCGGCACCAGCTGATGCGGCAGGCGGAAAGCGATACCCTGGTTTCGGAAAGCCTGCCCGTCCAACACCGTTTCCCCCGGCCGGTGAGCTTGCCCGCCAATAAGGAGGATAAGAGGGAAAGATCGCTTCGGAGCTGGGCCAGTTTCTTTGAACCCGAAAAACTGTTACATAGCCGCTTGTCTCCAGTGGATGAATCCTTTTTTGCCGGCGGCGGCAACTTCGGCAACCGCCGCCTGAAAATGGAAATCACCAAGCCCACCTTCGGTGCGATCACTAATGACTGGAATGGCAAAGTCACCTTTGAGCTATTGTCGGATTCCAGTGGCGGAAATGTGGCGCCCAACTGGAGGATAAGGCTGGAGGCCAATATTGGGGGCACCATTTTTCGTTATAAGCCCAACCCGGCCATCGTGAACGGCAGCCAGTCCTGGCAGGCGGAAGTGCTCCTGCCCGGCAATCAGCTGAAAGACTGGGAAAAGGCCGTCAGTTCTCTCTCGCCCGGGACGGTATTGCACCTCAAGGCCAAGGTTGAAGATGTTGCCGGCACGGAAGGCTTCAAGCAAAGCATGGTATTCCCGTTAAGGGTTACTGACAGGCAGCTTCCCCGCCTGCCCCTGGAGCCCCGGTTTATTCACTTTGAGGATCCGGAATACAACCGACAGCTGGCTTCCGCCTCGGGTAATGCCGCTGCCCAGATGAAGGTAGGCGAGGCATTCTTTACCCTGCGCCTGTCCAGCGGCCGAAAATCCTACAATCCCGACAGCCAGCTGGCTTACCGTTTCGACTGGATAGAGGGTGGCCGGCCAACGGAGCCCCACAAGATTGAATTGCAGTATAAGCTCATCAGCCAGGCGTCCGGGGGAACCCGCACCCTGCTCACAGAAACCGCCGTAGTCACAGGCAGTAGCTCTCCCCGCGATGGCATTCTGATGAGTAAGGATTTGATCGCTTTATCAGAGAATGCCGGCCGCCTCTTTACAGCAGGAGATACGCTGCAACTGGAACTAAAGGTGAAAACCAACCTGCCTGCTCAAACCGGCTTCCAGTACGAGGCCGGGCAGGTAGTCCTCAATCTCGATATCGTAGCGGAGCCTGTGATCCCTGCTACCCGTTCCGCCTATGCGCTGCTGCGGCAGCAGGGAGCAGACGGCCCGGTAGACTGCCCGCGCTTTGCCTGGGGGCCCAACGCCAGCCGCATAGAGATGATCAATCCCGACGACCTGCTGCAGGAGATCGTACGCCGCCGGGCTGTATTTCAGTGGACGGATACCGTGCGCCGCAAACCGGATACAGAAGTGAAGTACCAGATACAGAAGATCAGCCCTAACGGGAGTACCCATTTTCCGGGGTTTTTGTGATTCGTTGATTCGCCGGTTTAAGTATAGCTCACACGAATACACGAAATTAACTTGCTTCCTAAAGCCGGCCTTAGTATATTTAATGTTGCGACACTACAATGTTGCCTTGTGAAAAGGAATGTGCTGCAACTTAGCGCTTATTCTCTTCGTTAGAAAAAAAGGCCCTGATAAATACCCGGCCCTCACTAAACAGAATGGAAGATGGAAGAAAGGACCCGCTCTGAAGCAGAAGAAAATTTACAGGAAAAAGAACATTCCACCGGTGCTCAGCCCCCTGAGCGGTTTACCGGCATTAAGATCGTCTCCCCAAAGGACAAGGCCGCCGGTATTCCCAGTGTGCTCACGGCATTGAGGCATGCCACGAAGTATATGGCGCCGGGAAGTGCGGTTAAAACCATGTTCCGGCTCAACCAGAAGGGCGGCATCGACTGCCCGGGCTGTGCCTGGCCCGACCCGGAGGACGAGCGCTCCAAAATGGGCGAATACTGCGAGAACGGCATCAAGGCCATTGCCGAAGAAGCGCAGAAGCAAACCATTGGGCGGGAATTTTTCGCGAAACACAGCCTGGCCGAAATGCGAGGATGGAGCGATTTCGAGATCGGCAAAAAAGGGCGGCTGGCGGAGCCCATGCTGCTTCGGGAAGGCGCCACCCACTACGAGCCCATCAGCTGGGAAGACGCTTTCGCCCTGATCGCCAGGGAGCTCAACAGCCTGGACAGCCCCGACGAGGCCATCTTCTACACCTCGGGGCGCACCAGCAACGAAGCGGCCTTTCTCTACCAGCTTTTCGTGCGCGAATACGGCACCAATAATATGCCCGACTGCTCCAACATGTGCCACGAGTCCAGCGGGCTGGGCCTTTCGGAGACCCTGGGTATCGGCAAGGGTTCGGTTACGCTTCCTGACATTTACGAAGCGGAGCTCCTCCTCATCATGGGCCAGAATCCGGGCACTAACCACCCGCGCATGATGTCGGCGCTGGAACGCTGTAAGGAGAACGGCGGCCAGATCATCACCATCAACCCGCTTCCGGAAGCCGGCCTGATGAATTTCGTCAATCCCCAGCGCCCGCTCAAAGTACTCAGCGGAGGTACTTCACTCACCGATCTGTTCCTGCAGGTTAAAGTGAACGGAGATATTCCCCTGCTCAAGGCCATCATGCTACAGTTGTGGTACGAAGAGCAAAAGCGCCCCGGAGCGGTATTCGACTGGGACTTCATCACGGAAAACACGGAAGGCTACGAGGCCTTTATCAACGGCCTGAAAGAATATGATTTTGCCGGCCTGGTGGAAGCCTGTGGTGTGCCCCGCGACAAGATCAAGCAGGCCACCGAAATGATCCGCCGGAAGCAGAAGATCATCGTTTGCTGGGCCATGGGCCTGACCCAGCATGAAAACGGTGTAGACAACATCAGGGAGATCGTCAATTTGCTGCTGCTCAAAGGCAGCATCGGCAAGCCGGGCGCCGGCACCTGCCCGGTACGCGGCCACAGCAACGTGCAGGGCGACCGCACCATGGGCATCTGGGAATCTCCCAGGCCGGAGTTCCTGGATAAGCTGGAGGAAACTTTCGGCTTTAAACCACCCCGCAAACACGGCTATGCTACTGTTGATGCCATTAAAGCCATGCACGAAGGCAAAGCCAAGGTGTTCTTCGCTATGGGCGGCAATTTCCTCTCCGCCACCCCAGATACCGAAT
>CAYVVK010000598.1:0-4324 GCA_964454855.1 uncultured Phaeodactylibacter sp.
CTGATTCCGTATTTCAAGCTATACAGCGCAGCCTTTAACCGCGCTAAACACATACTCCGAATTTTCGGACGTGAAATGAACACGTAATTTAAATCTGTCCGACTACTTAATACTACTTTGTCACTTTAGGAAAGCCGTTACACGGCTTCATTTCCGGGCTTTGGAGGGAGGTTGTTAAATTGTCAAATGGATACATTATTTGTGCCCGCCTACTTGAAAGTGGCATTTATCACCCCTTTCATAACTTGTATAAGTAAAATATTTGGCTATATTTCCGCCGTCGGAGCTTTCCATGACTCTGGCAATGTATTTTGAACACCTAATAACTTGCAGATACCAATGGATAGAACTGACAGTACAGCCTCCTTTGCAGCGCTTCCATCCGCCAGCGAACAGTTTTCTAATATAGCACAGAAGCTTTCTGAAAAGCAACTCCTGTTGTTTTTCGATTATGATGGTACGCTCACCCCCATCGTAAGCCAGCCCGAAGACGCCATTATTTCCAGCGAGATGAAACAGTTGCTGAGTCAACTGGCCGAAGAGGTGAAAGTCGCAGTCGTCAGTGGCCGTGGCCTGAAAGATGTCAAGAGTAAGGTAAGCCTGGATAACCTATACTATGCCGGCAGCCATGGTTTTGAAGCGGAGGGGCCGGAGGGATTGCATTTCGAGCACGAGCAGGGTAAACATATCCTGCCCGTACTGAAGGAGGCGGAAGAAGCCCTGCAGAGAGAGCTGACGGAGGTAGAAGGGGTAAGGGTAGAACGCAAGCGCTTCGCCATCGCCATTCACTACCGCAACGTAGCCGATGGGCAGGAGGAAGTAGTTAAGCAGAAAGCCGACGAAGTGTTGTCCCGCTTTTCCCAGCTCAAAAAAGGCCTGGGCAAAAAGATCGTCGAGTTCAAACCCGATATCGACTGGCACAAGGGCAGGGCCGTCAGCTGGCTGGTGGAAAAACTGGACAGCGGCCAGCAGGAATCCATCCCGGTCTACATCGGCGATGACATTACCGATGAGGATGCGTTCCGGCAGGTTCGCTCCGAAGGCGGGCTGGGTATTTTAGTAGGAGACCACGGCTCCGAAACTTATGCTCAGTATACCCTGAAAGATGTCGACGAGGTTAAAGGCTTTTTACGTAAATTGCTCGCCGCTGAAAAATAATTACGATCCATGAGTTCACAAGATAAGATCAGACAACTTACCGAACTGCGTAGCGAAGCCCGGCTCGGAGGAGGCCAGAAACGCATTGACAAACAACACGCCCAGGGGAAGTTTTCCGCCCGCGAGCGCATCGAGATGCTGCTCGACGAGGGGAGCTTCGAAGAGTACGATATGTTCGTGAAACACCGCTGCCATGACTTCGGCCTGGAGCAGAACCAAATACTGGGCGACGGCGTAGTGACTGGCCGGGGCACCATAGACGGCCGGGTGGTCTACATATTTTCCCAGGACTTTACCGTCATGGGAGGTTCCCTCTCGGAGACCTTTGCCATGAAGATCTGCAAGGTGATGGACCAGGCCATGAAAATGGGAGCGCCCATCATCGGACTGAACGACAGCGGCGGCGCGCGCATACAGGAAGGCGTGAACAGCCTGGCCGGCTATGCCGAGATCTTCTACCGCAACATCCAGGCCTCGGGCGTCATCCCTCAGCTGTCCGCCATATTCGGGCCCTGTGCCGGTGGCGCGGTCTATTCTCCGGCCCTGACCGACATCATCATCATGAGTGAACAGACGAGCTATATGTTCGTCACCGGGCCTAAGGTGACCAAGACCGTGACCGGAGAGGACATCAGCACGGAGAACCTGGGCGGCGCCGACATCCACACCAGAAAATCAGGCGTGGCCCACTTTAAAGCAGAAGATGAAAAGGAAGGCATCCTGCTCATCCGCAAGGTGCTGGAATACCTGCCGCAGAACAACCTGGAGGAGCCCATCACCACAGATTGCGACGACCCCATCGAACGCATCAACGACGAACTGAATGACATCGTGCCGGAAGACCCGAACAAACCCTATGATGTCAAAGAGGTCATTCACCGCATAGTGGACTATGAGGAGTTCCTGGAACTGCAGCGGCTGTACGCCAAAAATATAGTGACCGGCTTCGCCAAGTTCGGAGGCATGCCCTGCGGCATCGTGGCGAACCAGCCCAGCTACCTGGCCGGTGTACTGGACATCGATGCCTCGCGCAAGGCCGCCCGCTTCGTGCGCCTTTGCGACGCCTTTAACATCCCCATCCTGACCCTGGTGGACGTGCCCGGCTTCCTGCCCGGCAGCTTCCAGGAATACGGAGGGATCATCATCCATGGCGCCAAGCTCCTTTACGCCTATGGAGAGGCCACCGTACCCAAGATCACCGTCACCCTGCGTAAAGCCTACGGCGGCGCCCATGATGTAATGGGTTCCAAACAATTGCGCGCCGACCTCAACTATGCCTGGCCCGGAGCCGAGATCGCTGTGATGGGGGCTCAGGGGGCCATCGAGGTGTTGTACGGCAGAAAGCTCAGCAGTATCGAAGACCCGGAAGAACGGGCAATTGCCCACAAGCGGCTGGAAGAGGAGTACCGCGAAAAGTTCGCCAACCCCTATGCCGCCGCCCGCTACGGCTATATCGATGATGTGATCGAACCCCGAAATACGCGCTGGCGGGTGGCCCGCGCCCTGCGTTCTCTGGCCACAAAAAAGGAAGTGGGGCCTCCGAAGAAGCATGGGAATTTGCCTTTGTAAAAAAGGCGTCAACTCAAAACCGAAACCTATGAATACCGACTGGGATATCCTGTCAGACGGGCTGCTAATCGCCGGCATCGGTTATCTGGTGGTGCTGATCGCACTCAGCCTGCTGTACTTTGTATTTCGTTATCTGCCCAATTTATTGCACGCCCGTATCCGCTCCCGGCTACGGCGCCAGGGAAAAAATGTGGGAGAGGGCGAACGGCTGGTGCTGGTAGGCGACGAGAGTGCGGCCATTGCTACGGCCCTGTACCTGTACTTTAATGAGGTGCACGACGTGGAGGACACCATCATGACCATCAAAAAAGTTTCCAAGCGATACTCCCCCTGGAGCTCCAAGATCTTCGGGGTGATGAATAAAATGAAACCATGAGGAAGTACAAGTTTATCATAAAAGGACACGATTACGAGGTAGATATCCTCAATTACGAGAACGATGTAGTGGAGCTGGAGGTCAACGGCACGCTTTACGCAGTAGAGGTGAAACGGGAAGTGAGAGAAAAGACCAAAACGCCCCGCCTGGTGCGGCCTGCCGTGCCCAAGCCCAGCCCGGAGGAGGCCGGGATTGCCAAAGCATCCAGCCCCTCGGTGAAAATCCGTACGCCGCTTCCCGGCACCATACTGAAAATACTGGCCCGTGTAGGTGAGGAGGTGAAAAAAGGAGAAACGGTCCTGATTATGGAGGCCATGAAGATGGAAAATGAGATTAAAGCGGAAAAGGCAGGCAAAGTGGCCGAGATCAGGGTCAGGGAAGGAGATAATGTATTGCAGGATGATGTGCTAATCATACTGGATTAAGCCTCCGCTCAAGAAATTTCAAACATGAGATACGCCCTTACTTTACTTTTCGTGATCACCAGCCTGCTGACTCCGGCGCTGAGCCAGTCCGGCCAGCAAAGGGACACCCTGCCCCGAAATGAAGCCCAGCTCGAAGCCCCGGCCATGGATGTGGATGACGGCCAGGCCCGGAGGGGCTGGCAGGCGGTACGCACCTTTTATGAATACACCGGCTTTGCCAACCTGCGGCCGGGCAATGTGGTGATGATCCTCATCGGCTTGTTTTTCATCTATCTGGCCATCAGGTTTCACTATGAGCCGCTGCTGCTGATCCCCATAGGCCTGGGCATTCTGCTGGGCAATGTGCCCTTTAAGCAGGACGCCAACCTGCAGGTCGGCATCTACGAACCGGGGAGTGTGCTGAACTACCTATACTTCGGGGTTGTCAAAGGTGTATATCCGCCCCTGATCTTCCTGGGCATCGGCGCCATGACCGACTTCTCCTCCCTCATTTCCAACCCGCGGCTCATGCTGCTGGGAGCAGCGGCCCAGATCGGTATTTTCGCCACCTTTATCGGTGCGCTGATGCTGGGCTTCTATCCGGCGGAGGCCGGCGCCATCGGCATCATTGGCGGGGCAGACGGCCCGACGGCCATCTTCCTGTCTTCCAAGCTGGCAAGCGGAGAAAATATTGTAGACTACGCCATAAGCGGGGCGCCCATATACGCGCAAAACCTCATCGGGCCCATCGCCATTGCCGCCTATTCCTATATGGCGCTGGTGCCGGTACTGCAGCAGCGCCATATAGGAATAGGCG
>CAYVVK010000599.1:0-4324 GCA_964454855.1 uncultured Phaeodactylibacter sp.
CTGGCCTGATAGGATACATTGCTCATTTTTAATGTAGTTGTGTATAAAGATTAGCATTACTGCCAGGCAGGCAGGCAGGCGGGCTGTCAATCCTGTTAATCCCTGCCTGCCGTGATGAAGGCGAGCTTTAGCACGGCAAGTCAGGCAGGCTGTCTGAAACAAAAAACGCTGCCGCCAGGCAGTCCAAATGGGACATCGCCTTCGCCTTGCTATTAGCAAAACGCTTCCAGGTTTTAT
This sequence comes from uncultured Phaeodactylibacter sp., assembly GCA_964454855.1. Lineage (GTDB taxonomy): Bacteria > Bacteroidota > Bacteroidia > Chitinophagales > Saprospiraceae > CAYVVK01. The sequence continues at coordinate 238 of CAYVVK010000599.1, forward strand.
AAACCCTGGAAGGTTACGGCCGCAATTGGTTTGGTGCAATGCTCAAATCTTTATACACATTCACTACGGTGTCAAAAATTTTCAAACATGAGCGGAGGCCTTGCTCGTCGTTCGGTCCATCTTGGCCGAATGCGCCGTAGGCGCAAAAAACAATTTAGCGGAAGCATGTGCAGCCCCTCGTACGCTCCCCGGGCGACGAAGCCTTCCTACTGCCGAGTTCTGCTTTACATAGGGTTTTAGTCACGATCTACAAATTAGAAAACAGTTCAGAGAAAACAAATTACGGGAGCATTGGATTAATGAACTGATCTAAACTTATTATTGGATGCGGGCGAAAGTAGCAGCCTGGATCTAATAAGTTTAGATCAGTTCAATTGAAGAGTTGGATGAGAAGGCCAATTGATGAGGCATACCTGAAAAAACAGTTGACTTCGCAGAAAAGGTTTAATACATTTGTAACCTAATTAGGTAACCGCGTATGCCCGCCAGAAAAAACAGGATACCCAGGATAATAAAGATCAATGAAGTCAAAGGCTTTAAAGTCTACTGTGCTTTCAATACCGGAGAACACCGGATCATCGATTTTGAGAAGTTTTTTCAAAAATGGAAGAAGGAGGCAGGCCGTTTCGAAAAGGAGATCAGCAAACCAGAAGTCTTCAAAACGGTAAAGCTGGTAAGCAATACCCTGGCCTGGCCTCAGTTAACGAAAAAGATAAAACTCTCCAATGGAATGGAGTTCGAGGCTCCCTATGAGATCGACCCCGTCGTTTTATACGAGCACAGCGAACCGGATGAAGAGCGAAACAAAAGATACCGCGTAGGGAAGATCATTCGAAAAGCCAGGAAAGCCGCCGGCCTGACGCAGGAAGAGCTGGCTCAGAGAAGCGGTACTACTAAGGCCTATATTTCCAGAATAGAAAACGACCGCTCGGATATCGAGCTGGGCACCCTCCGGAAGATTGTAGAAATTGGCCTGGGCAAAAAACTGGAAATTATCGTTGAATGATCTCCCCCACCACCGGCGCCGCCCCATTCACCGGCGACTGGTTAAAAATACGCACATATTCCTCATACAATTCCGGCAGCATAGCCTGAAACTGCCGCGGGAAAGTAAAAAAATGCGCAATGCTCACCGGCTGCGCCGGTATGGGCCTCAGGTTGATCCAGCGCTCTATGGCGGCCTGGCTGAAGCCGCTCACCTGAGTGAGCTTTTCCCAGATGTCGTCCGGCATTTTCGGAAAGTCCAGTCCCGGGTAGCTGCGCACGTAGGCCTTGGCGTACTCGTGCAGGCCGATGTTGTAATACTCGAAAGGCGAAAGGAAGCCCGGCATCAGCTGCTCGGCGGAGAAGAGGATCACCTTGTCTTCCTCGTATATCTCCGAGGAGTGAAAATCCTCCGGGTACTGCGGCGAAGGGAAAGGGTGGGGGTAGAAAAGAATATGCTCGAATTTCGGCAGCAGGAAATCCTTCTGCCCGAAGGTGATCTGCACCGCGCAGCAGGCGGCCACCGCCTTCAGGTCTTCCGGCACGCTCTCCATGGCATGCGGCATAAAATCATTGGCTTCCATATACAGCGCCACCCGCTTGCGGAAGCGCTCCTGCTCCTGCTCCGCCAGCCGCTGGTAGTACGGCAGGTGCCGCTCGATCAGCATCCTGATCTTCCCCCGGAGCTTCGGCGGGTAGCGCCGGTACCACCACCAGTTGATCTGCGGGCTGAGGGTGTAGATCACCGCCATCACCACCACATTCGGCACCAGATACCAGCTGTAGCTGCTGTCGTACTCCCAGGTGAAGTACAGGGCGATCAGCGCGGCGATCATAAATGGAAAGGCCAGGATCTGTGCGGGCATGTGGTCAGGTTTTGGCGCGAAAGTTAAGGATTTACAGCCACAAAGTACAGCAGCCCTCCCCTCGGGAATTTTTTCCCGCAAACCGCTGTTGTACAATTCATTAACCGCAAACCTTTTTACCCTTACCCTCGGCCGGGCAAAAAAAATCAGGCGCGCCTTGTGGAAAAAGGAAATTCGGTTTATATTTGCATCCGCTTTTGAGCTGTTAGGACTCAGATTTTATTGACAAAACGGTGCGGTAGCTCAGTTGGTAGAGCAACGGACTGAAAATCCGTGTGTCGGCAGTTCAAATCTGCCTCGCACCACCACCAAGCCAGCTCAGTTGGCAGAGCAATCCCGCTTTTAAGGAAGCGGGAAAAATCCGTGTGTCGGCAAAGCCGCACACCAAACAAAACAGAATTATGTTCTCTACAGTACATCACCATCACCATCATAATACGCTGCATAGCGAGGCAGGTGGTGATTCCTTTTTACCGTAGGGGCAAAAAACTCAACAATAGAGGAAAAAAGAGGTTAACCATTTGCTGGTTAACCTCTTTTTTTTTGCAAAAAATCAAAGATCGCATGCAAACAAGGTTAGAGATCGCCGTTCAGAAATCCGGAAGGCTGCTGGATGGCTCCCTAGAACTGCTGAAAGAATGTGGCGTCCGGATCAATAACGGGAAGGACCAGCTCAAGGTACAGTCGAGCAACTTCCCGGTAGATGTGCTCTATCTCCGCAATTCCGATATCCCGCAGTACGTGCAGGATGGCGTGGCGGATATTGGTATTCTCGGCGAGAATACCGTAGTAGAGAAACAGAAGAAGATCAATACCGTCATCCCTCTGGGCTTTTCCAAGTGCCGCCTGTCCATCGCCGTTCCCAAAAACACCGATTACGAGGGCCCACAATGGCTGGACGGCAAGCGCATCGCCACCTCTTACCCCAACTCCCTGCAGCAGTTTCTGGATAAGAACGGGTTGAATGCCGAGATCCACGAGATCTCCGGCTCCGTAGAGATCGCCCCCAATATCGGCCTGGCCGACGCCATCTGCGACCTGGTAAGCTCCGGCAGCACCCTCTTCAAAAATGGCCTGGAAGAGAAGGAGATCATCCTGAAATCAGAAGCCTGGATCGTGGCCAACCCCGGCCTTTCCCCTGAAAAGAGGTCCATTCTCGACGACCTGCTCTTCCGCATACAGTCGGTACTGAAATCCCGCAACAACAAGTACCTGCTGATGAACGCGCCCAACGAAAGCATCGAGAAGATCATCCAAATACTGCCGGGCATGAAAAGCCCCACGGTCATGCCTCTGGCGGAAGCCGGCTGGAGCTCCATCCACACCGTGATCGACGAAGGCCGCTTCTGGGAGATTATCAGCCAGCTGAAAGACAACGGCGCCCAAGGCATCCTCGTTATTCCCATCGAAAAGATGATCATTTAAAAACGAAACAATATGAGACGCTATATCAATCCCGACAAAGCAGAATGGGCCGGCATCCTGAAACGCCCGGTGATGGACGTGGAAGAGCTGGAAGCTAAAGTACAGCAGATCATGGAGGAGGTAAAGCTGAGAGGGGATGAAGCCCTGGCCGATTTTACCGAACGCTTCGATGGCGTCCGCCTCTCAGAGGTCAAAGTGAGCCGGGAAGAGATAGAGGAAGCGGAAAAGCGGGTCGATGAGGAACTGAAACAAGCCATAAAACAGGCTAAAGAAAACATCGAACGCTTTCACAGCCGGCAACTGGAGCCGGTGGAGGAGGTAGAGACCATGCCGGGTGTGCACTGCTGGCGCAAGAGCGTGCCCATCGAAAAGGTGGGGCTCTACATTCCCGGCGGTACGGCGCCCCTTTTCTCTACGGTGCTCATGCTGGGCGTGCCCGCCAAACTGGCCGGCTGCCGGGAGATCGTGCTCTGCACTCCGCCGCAGAAGGACGGCAGGGTGAACCCCGCCATTCTCTACACCGCCAATCTGGTGGGCGTTACCAAGATCTTTAAGGCGGGCGGCGCTCAGGCCGTTGGCGCTCTGGCCTACGGCACGGAAAGCATTCCCGCCGTGTATAAGATCTTCGGCCCGGGCAACCAGTATGTGACCGCCGCCAAGCAGGTGGTAGGCCGCGGCGGCACCGCCATCGACATGCCCGCCGGCCCTTCAGAGGTGATGGTGGTAGCCGACAAGACGGCTAATCCCGCCTTCGTTGCCGCCGACTTACTTTCGCAGGCGGAGCACGGCGCCGACAGCCAGGTGGTGCTGCT
>CAYVVK010000600.1:0-4321 GCA_964454855.1 uncultured Phaeodactylibacter sp.
ATAAATACGCCAGGGAATCGATGGAGCTGACTCACCGCTGGCTTCAAAGATGCGGAGAACGCTTCGATCAGACGGAGCCGCTCTACGGCTACAGCCAGGCGCTCTTCCCCATCGTGCAGGGCAGCACTTACCGGGACCTGCGCACCCAGTCCGCCGAAACCATTGCCGCCGCCGGCCGCGAAGGCCACGCCATCGGCGGCCTGTCTGTGGGAGAATCTGCCGAAGAGATGTACGAAATGACGGAACTGGTATGTGGCATCCTGCCAAAAGACAAGCCCCGCTACCTCATGGGGGTGGGTACTCCGGAAAATATCCTGGAATGCATTGCACTGGGGGTAGACATGTTCGACTGTGTGCTCCCTACCCGCAACGCCCGCCACGGCATGCTGTATACGGCCAAAGGCGTGATCAACATAAAGAACGCCAAGTGGAAGGATGACTTCAGCCCAATCGATGAAGAAGGCCCCTGCCACAGCAGCCGCTTCTACAATAAGGCCTACCTGCGCCACCTCATTCACAGTAAGGAATTGCTGGGGGCGCAGATTGCCAGCGTTCATAATCTCAGTTTTTTTCTCTGGCTGGTAAAAGAAGCCCGCCGGCACATTGTGCAGGGGGATTTCCTCTCCTGGAAAAACCAGATGGCAAAAGATGTGCAAATAAGGTTGTAGTTTTGTTAATCTTTGGGGCGCTGTTCATCCATAAGCCGTCCCAGACGTTTCTAAGAAAAAAGCCGGGAAGCAAGCCGTTTATGCTGAAAAAGCTCGATCAATATATCATCAGAAAATTTCTGAGTACCTTTTTCTTTACCGTTCTCATCTTCACTATGATCTCTGTGATCATCGACTTCAGTGAGAAGGTGGAAAAATTCATCGAGGAGCCGATCACGAAACAGGAAATATTCATTGGGTATTACCCCAACTTCATCCTGTTCATCGACGGGCTGCTCTGGCCGCTGTTCACCCTTATCGCCGTTATTTTCTTCACCTCCCGCATGGCGTACAATTCCGAGATCATCTCCATTTTCAATGCCGGGGTGAGCTTCCAACGGCTGATGCGCCCCTATCTGGTCGCTGCCACATTCATTGCCGGCCTGCACATGGTGGGCAACCACTACTTCATTCCCAAAGGCAATAAGACCCGCCTGGATATCGTGCATACCTACATCTGGCGCGATAATGACAAGGGCAAGACTCAGGACGTACATATGTTCCTCTCTCCTGACACCAAGGTGTACATCAATTATTACCGCAAACGCGACAGCACTGCCCGCAAATTCAGGCTCGAACGTTTCGAAGGCAATGAGCTGGTTTACCTCCTCAAGGCCAATACCGCCGAATGGATGGGGCCTCCCGACAAATGGAAGCTGCGCAATTACGAGATCAGAAAGTTCGACGGGATGGAAGAAGAACTCATTCTGGGCAACGGAAAGGAGATCGACACCACCCTCGCCCTGACGCCTGCCGACTTTGTAGATTATAAGGATCAGCACACCATGATGACCACGGCTCAACTCAATAAATACATCGACAACCAGATGCAGCGCGGCATCGGCAACACCCAGAAATACGAGATCGAAAAGCACCGAAGGACGGCCGAACCCTTCACCATTTTCATCCTCACCATCATCGGCCTGTCTATTGCCGCCCGCAAAGTAAGAGGCGGTGTCGGCCTGCACCTCGCCATGGGCATAGGCATAGGTGCGCTGTATATCTTTTTCTCCCGCTTTGCCATCGTATTCGCCGCCGGACAGTCCATACCCATCCTCCTGGGAATCTGGCTGCCGAACCTCGTCTTCAGCCTGGTAGCCGTCTACCTGGCCCGCTATGCTCAGAAATAAGCTTGTCTAACTTTTTTATGCCAAACCTTAAACACTGGTGGCCAGTCGGTAAATCCTTCTTTTGTTAAATGAAAAGTATGAATTCAAGAATTCAAACTTCGATGAAAACACCGTTCTTTCACTTTTTACTGAAAGTACTAAAATTTTTATTGCCCTCCTTTATTAACTTAAGTGCTTGTTAGTCAGTGGCTTATTTTAAAAAATTTGAAAAAAACGAGCTTTCCAAAGCCGAGGTTATAAATAAAAAAGTATGAAAAATTGTATTTTGTTTAACTATTGCGTAACTTTGGTTCAACAAAGGGAGATGCCTCCCTTAGAAAATTAAATAAAACCTCCATTGCCATGTCTACTACTGAATTCGATAGCCGATTTGACCAGATGTCCTCCTTGCTACACTCGTTTGCCTACAACCTGACGAAGAATGTAGAAGATGCCAAGGACCTGTTCCAGGAAACTGCCTACCGGGCAATGACCAACAGAGAAAAATTTCGCCCGGGGACCAACTTCAAGGCCTGGCTCTTCACGATAATGAAGAACATCTTCATCAACAATTACCGGAAGAAGGTGAAAGCCAATACCATCATGGACTCTACAGACAACCTTTACTACATCAACTCTGGCAGTGTCGTGATCTCGAATAGGGCAGAATCCAATATCATGATGAAAGAGCTGACCACGATGATCGAGGAGCTCGATGATAGCATAAAGATTCCCTTTCTGATGCACTATCACGGCTTCAAGTATCAGGAAATTGCCGACCACCTCGACCTGCCCCTGGGTACGGTAAAAAGCAGGATCTTCTTTGCCCGCAAGGAGCTCAAAGAGTTGATCGGCAAGCGTTACAGTAACATGAAAGAGTTGCGCCAGCGCGCCGGCAAATAATAAATAAACATGTAAGCCCAACAGCGGAGGGCATCCGGAAGGATGCTCCGCCTCGGCTTGCATTTCCATGACATGGAGTAAACGGCCGTGAAAACTCAGGTTCTCACCGCCGTTTTTCTTTTGGTTCTTATCTTTGCCGCCTATGCAAGAGCCTACTGTACAGCACTTTCGGGAAACCCTCCTGGCCTGGTTCCGCCAAAACCACCGCCCTATGCCTTGGAAAGGAGAAAAGGACCCCTACCTCCTCTGGCTATCGGAGATCATACTGCAGCAAACCCGGGTGGAACAGGGCCTGCCTTACTATCAGGCATTCAAGCAGAAGTACCCGACGGTAGAAGCTCTGGCCGCTGCCTCACAGGACGAAGTGATGAAACTCTGGGAAGGGCTGGGTTATTACTCACGCGCCCGCAACCTGCATGCCGCTGCCCGCTACGTCGCTCACGAACTACAAGGCCGCTTTCCCACTGACTATGAAGGCATTCTCTCCCTGAAGGGCGTAGGGCCATATACCGCCGCGGCTATTGCGTCTTTTGCCTACAACCTGCCCCGGGCCGTGGTCGATGGAAATGTCTTCCGCGTGCTTGCCCGGATATACGGGATCAATACGCCCATTGACAGCAGCACCGGGAAAAAGGAGTTCTCCGGGCTGGCAGAAAAATTGCTCAGCCCGCAGCAGCCTGCTGCCCACAACCAGGCCATGATGGACTTCGGGGCCACCCAATGCACGCCCAGAGCTCCGGCCTGTACCTCCTGCCCTTTTCGTGAAAACTGCGTAGCGCATACCACAAACCAGGTGGGCAGCCTGCCGGTAAAGGCCAGGAAGGCCAGCAGGAAGGGACGCTTTTTTCACTATCTGGTCATCCGGAAGAACGGCCAGGCCTTGCTCAACAAAAGGACGGGAAAAGACATCTGGCGCAACCTGTATGAATTTCCGCTCATCGAGCACCCCCACCCCATCCGCGAAGAAGAAGAAATGCGGGAAACTGAGGCCTGGCAGCAGCTTCTGGGAGAAAAAAGGGTAGAAATACGGAGGGTCTCCCCTCCTGTTCAGCAGCTACTGACCCACCAGAAAATACAGGCTACCTTCTGGGAAACTGAATTGCTGAGCCGCCATTTTCCCGACGGGCCCTTCCTGGCAGTAAAGTGGGAAGAGCTTCCGCAGTACGCCTTTCCCAAAATCATCAGCCGCTATCTTGGGCGCACTCAACTTAGCCTGTTTTGATGGTGTTTGTAATTATCAATTGTTTTTTGTGAGGTCGAGGATAATCCTTATATTTAATATTCCTTTAAATCTGGGAATCGAGCTTTTTTATTCAAACATAAACATTACCGACAGTAAAATGGTCAATCGCGTGATACTCATCGGCAACCTGGGGCGGGACCCGGAAGTGCGCCGGCTGGAAAACGGAGCTGTAGTAGCCAAATTCCCCATTGCCACCAATGAAAACTATAAGGACAAAAGTGGTGAATGGCAATCCCAAACCGAATGGCATGACATCGTTGTTTGGAGAACCCTGGCCGAAAGGGCGGAAAGCACCCTCAAAAAGGGCTTTGGCGTCTATGTAGAGGGAAAGCTCACCCACCGCACCTGGCAGGACCAGG